>DAOSXE010000002.1 GCA_035380285.1 bacterium
GACCGAGGGCTGGGCGGCGCTGGACGATGCCAGCCGCGCCGCCTTCGAGCAGGTCGTTGCCTGTGGCAATCTTGGGAACGAATACGCGGGCCATTACAGCGCCTCCCGCAAGTCTTGCGTTTGAATGTCGGTGACGGCAGCAACGGCAGCGCGCGGCGCAAGGCCGAACAGGCCCTCTCCCTCCGGGAAGAGGCGACGGGGCTGGCCATCCGCTCGGCGTTCTTCGACCTGGCCGCCTCCCTTACCGCCTGGAACCTGGAGCGGGAACGGCGGGAGCTGGCCCGTCAAACCCTGGACCTGGTGGAGGACAAGTATCGACGGGGCGCTCTGCCCATCATCGATCTGCTCGACGCCCAGACCGAATACGTCTCTTCTCAATCGACGGAAGTGTCTTCCTTCTACGCCGCGGTTTCGGACCTGGTGCGGATGGAGCGCAGCATCGGCTTCATCCGGTACGCCGCCGAACCGGAGGAGGCGGAAGTCATCATCGGAGATCTGATCGCTTATCTGGAATCCCACCCCGGAACGGCCCCATGAGGAGCGCACGCCGAGAAAGGAGGCGATGGTGAGAGGAACAAACAGACTGATCGCCCGAAAGGGAAGCCGGCTCCTGGCCCTGGCCGCCGGCCTCAGCCTGGGGACGATGGGATGCGGGGAAAAGCAAGAACAGCCCCCGGAGATCGTCAGGCCGGTGAAATCGCTGGTGGTCGCCCCCGCGGCCGAAGGCGTGAAACGTTCCTTCAGCGGCGTGGCCCGTCCGGGGCGGGAAGCCACGCTGGCCTTCCGGGTGGGCGGGAAGATCCGGGAGATCCTGGTCGAAGCCGGGGACGAGGTCGGCGAGGGGACCGTCCTCGCCCGGCTTGACGACACCGACTACCGTCTCGACGTCCGCAATCTGGAACATAACCTGGAAAGCGCGGGGGCCGCCGCCCGCAACTCCGAGAACAGCTACCGGCGGGCCATGGGGCTCTACGAAAACAACAACATCAGCCGCGACACGCTCGATCAGGCCGAAGCTCAGCGCAATTCCGACCGGGCCCAGACGCAAGCCCTGGAAGCCCAGCTGGAGCAGGCCCGCAACCAGCTTTCCTACGCCGAACTCAGGGCCCCGTTCGCCGGTTCCGTATCCGGGAAGGAAGTGGAGGAGTACGAGACGGTCACCGCCGGTCAGCCGGTGCTGCGGATCCTCGATCCTCGCTCCATAAAGATCAGGCTGGGAGTCCCGGAAAGCCTGGCCGCCCGAATCGAGCCCGGGCGCCGGGCGGAAGTCGCCCTGGAAAGCTTTCCCGGGAAAACCTTCCGCGGCAGCGTCAGCGAAGTGGAAATCGCCCTCGACAACATGACGGGCACCTACCCGGTCACCGTGGTTCTCCTCGATCCCCCGGCCGGGGCGCGGCCGGGAATGGCGGCCGAGGTTTCCTTCTTCTTCGAGTTCCCGGAAGGGGAGGGAATCGTGGTCCCCACCTCGGCCGTTTTCTCCGACCTGGAAACCGGCGCCGATTACGTCTGGGTGGTGGAGGGCGGAAAAGTGAACAAGCGCAGGGTCGCGCTGGGGACGCTCTGCACCGAGGGAGTCGAAGTGACTTCCGGGCTCGAAGGAGGGGAACGGGTGGTAACCGCCGGGGTATCCCGGCTGGAGGAAGGACGGCGCGTGCGTCTCGGCGACGGGCTCGAACCCTGACCGGCCCCGACCGCACACGCCGGCAAGACGATGAACCTTACCGAATTCGCCCTGCAACGCAACCGCCTGACCGTGGTCGTGCTTTTTGTCCTCCTGATCGGGGGGGTGTCGGCCTATTTCTCCCTTCCCCAGTCGGAGGATCCGGATTTCGTCATACGAACGGCCCTGGTCGCGACCTACTTTCCCGGAGCGTCCCCGCAGCGGGTGGAGCAACTCGTCACCGACAAGATCGAACAGCAGATCCAGGAGATCCCCGAACTGGACAACGTATCGTCCCAGTCCCGGACGGGGGTTTCGCTGATCTTCGTCAACATCAAGGAAAAGTACGACGATATGCGCCCGATCTGGCGCAAGCTCCGGGACAAAGTGGACGACTCCCGCGCCTCCCTTCCCGAGGGGATCGACGGCCCCTACGTCAAAGACGATTTCGGCGACGTCTTCGGAATCATGGTCGCCCTGACCGGCGAGGGGTTCTCCCAGGCCGAGATCGACGAAACCGCCAAAAACATGCGCAAGGAGCTTCTCCAGATCAAAGACGTGGCTCGGGTCGAGATCGTGGGGGAACAGGACGAGAGAATCTTCGTCGAGTTTTCCAACGCCCGGCTGGCCGAACTGGGATTCAGCCCGCTCCAGCTGGCCGAGAGCCTCCAGACCGAAAACATCGTCCTCCCGGGGGGCTACGTCAACATCGGGCCGGACAAGATCGTGGTCGAACCGACCGGCAACTACGAGAACGTGGACGCTCTGCGCGATACCGTCATCCGCCTCGCCCACGGAGGGGGAGGGGACAGCCTCATCGCCCTCAAGGATATCGCTTCGGTGACCCGCGGCTACGTGGAACCGCCGGATACCATCGTTCATTTCAACGGGGTCCCGGCGGTGCTTCTGGCCGTGAACATGACCAAGGAAGGCAATATCGTCGATTTGGGGCGCCGGATCGACGAATTCCTGCGGCGGGCGGAGGCGGACCTTCCCGTGGGCATGGAATTCGGCTACGCCGCCTTCCAACCCCGATACGTGACCGAGGCCATCAACGATTTCATGATCAACCTCATCGAGGGGGTGGCGGCGGTGGTGCTGGTCATGCTGCTCTTCCTGGGCCTGCGCACCGGCCTGGTGGTCGGAACCCTGATCCCCATGACGATGGTGGTGACGTTCCTGCTCATGTCGGTCTTCGGGATCGGCCTTCAGCAGGTATCGATCGCCTCGCTGATCATCGCCTTGGGGATGCTGGTGGACAACGCCATCGTCATGAGCGAAGACATCATGGTCCGCATCCGGTCCGGCCAGGAGCGTTTTGCGGCCGCCGTAGCGTCCGGAAGGGAACTGGCGATCCCCCTTCTTACCTCCACGCTGACCACCGCCGCCGCCTTTCTGGCGATTTATCTGGCCGAATCCGCGGTGGGAGAGTACTGCGCCAGCCTCTTCGAAGTGGTGACCATGTCCCTGGTCTCCTCGTGGGTCCTGGCCCTGACCATGATCCCCCTCTTCTGCCTCTGGTTCCTGAAACCGGCGACGGCGGGTTCGGCCCGCGGTTTCGGGGAAGGGTTCTACCGGCGTTATCGGGGTTTCCTGCTCTGGCTCCTCACCCACCGGGCCGTAGCCGTAGCCGTTCTCCTGGCCGTGTTCGCGGGGAGCCTGCAGCTTTTCGGAGCGATTCCCCAGATATTCTTCCCCCCGTCGATCCGCCCCCAGTTCGTCGTCGATTTCTGGCTGCCGGAAGGAACCCACCTCGCGGAGACGTACCGGGAGATGCTCCCGGTCGAAGAATATTTGAGCGGGCGCAAGGAAGTGGAAAATTTCTCCATGTACGTGGGCGAATCGAGCCCCCGTTTCTACCTGGCCCTCAACCAGGAACAGAGCAACGAGAACTACGGTTTCTTCCTGGTCAACTGCGTCTCGACCGAGGGCATGGACGAGCTCATGGACGGAGTCTACCGGATGATGATCGAAACCATCCCCTCCGTCAATCCGGTGGTTAAAAAACTGGAAACCGGAGCGATGGTGGGAGCCCCGATCCAGATCAGAATCAGCGGAAACGACGTCAGCGACCGGGGGATCAGGACCCTCTATCGCCTGGCGGGAGAAGTCAAGAGCGCCTTGCGTGAAACTCCCGGCGCCGTCTCGGTGCGCGACAGCTGGGGTTCCGCCATTAAAAAGCTCTACGTCCGGATCGACCAGGCCCGGGCCCGGAGGGCGGGGCTGACCAGCCAGGATATCGCGGTCTCGCTCCAGGCCCAGCTGGCCGGTTACCGCGCCACCGAATACCGGGAAGCCGACCAGGTCATCCCGGTGGAACTGCGTTCGACCCGGGCCAACCGCACCGACCTGGGGAAGATCGAGGGGCTCAACGTTTATTCCCTGGCCGGAGGCCAGAGCATCCCCCTGCTTCAAATCGCCCTGCCCGAATTCCGTTCCGAAGTCTCCACCATCGAGAGGCGCGACCGCAAAAGAACCCTGACCGTCAAATGCGACGTTTCCGGCCGGACCGCCGCCGACGTGCTCAAAGAGGTCAGGCCCGCAATCGACGAGCTGGCCGCCGGCTGGCCCGCGGGCTACGACGTCGAGTACGGAGGAGAGTTCGAAGAGAACGAGAAAGCCTCGCAATCGATCTTCGCGCAGCTGCCGATCTCGTCTTTCATCATCCTCATGCTCCTGGTCTGGCAGTTCAACTCCTTCCGCAAGACCCTGATCATTTTCTGCACCATCCCCATGGGTCTGATCGGGGCCGTCCTCGGTCTCTTCCTGACCGGCAGCGAATTCGGGTTCATGTCCATGCTGGGGATGGTGAGCCTGGCCGGGATCGTGATCAACAACGCCATCGTACTCATCGACCGGATCAACCTCGAAATCGAAGCGGGGAGGGCTCCCCAGGACGCCATCGTCCTCTCCGGCCAGAAACGGCTGCGCCCCATTCTGCTCACCACCATCACCACGCTGGGAGGCCTCCTGCCGCTGGCGCTTCAGGGAGGGCCGCTCTGGGAATCGATGGCCTGGACCATCATCGGCGGCCTCCTTTTCGCCACCGTTCTCACCCTCGGTTTCGTGCCGATCCTCTACTCGGCGTTTTTCGGGATCCGATTCCGAAAGGGAGTGGAGTACGGAAGCGAGGATGGCCCCACCGAGGCGGCGTTTGAAGCCGGCGCCTGACCCGCGCTGCCGGGCCCTGCCGAAGGGGGGACTCGAACCCCCATGGAGTTACCCCCACATGGTCCTGAACCATGCGCGTCTGCCAATTCCGCCACTTCGGCTCAACCGGCGCAAAGACTACGAAAACGGGCGGGTGCTGTCAAGGCCCAATCGGGCGGCCGCGGCGCTCCTTGCGAAAATGCCGCTTGTTCCCGCCGCTTCCGCTTCGGTATGCTTATTAAAGAACAAGTCATCTCAGCCCGAACTCGGGCGGCAGCACAACCCCGGGAGGCGTGCCATGAAAACCCTGGTTTGCGCGTTCGCGCTCCTGACGGCGGCGGCGGCGGCGGCTCAACCGGTCGTCGATCCCGCGGCCCTGAGGAGCGACCCCTGGCCTTACCGAAACGCCACCATCACCGTGAAAGACATCTTCACCGCCCGCAAAACCCCGGTGCCGACGGCCATGGCCGAAGCGGGATATTCCGCCCGGGACTACCTTCATTTTACCGCCGGACGGTCGGGGATGCCCTGCTACGTGCGCAAGAGTTCCCCGGTGGCGGCCTTGCTCCCAAGCCTTCAGCCGGGGGATCAGGTCACCATAGTGGGGAGAGTGGTCCAGCCCAAGATCACGGTCAAGCGCAAAGGCTGGAACCAGGAAAGGATCAAGCTGGAGCGGTTCATCCTCGTCGTCACCAGCCTGGAGAAGGGCTGGGGGCCTCCGCCCTGAGCCCCGGAAGGACCGGGACGTGAAGGGACGAGTCCTGATCACCAACCGCAAGGCCCGTCGCGACTACCTGATCCTGGAAACGTCGGAGGCCGGCATCGTCCTTGAGGGCTCGGAGGTGAAATCCCTGCGCGCCGGGCGCGGGAGCCTGGCCGAAAGTTACGCCCGCGTCGAGAACGAGGAAGTGTTCCTGGAAGGGATGCATATCACCCCCTACGACCATGGGAGCGTCTTCAACCCCCCGGAACTGCGCCCGCGCAAACTCCTTCTGCATAAGCGGGAAATCAGGAAACTGATCGGCCAGACCGCGATCAAGGGACACACGCTGATCCCCCTTTCCCTCTATCTCAGCCGGGGCCGGGTCAAGGTGGAATTGGCTGTGGCCCGGGGGAAGAAAGCCTACGACAAGCGGGAGACGATCAGGGAACGGGAAGGGGCCCGGGAGATGGCGGCGGCCGTCAAACGGGCTCGGAACTGAAAAACCCGGCTTTCAGAAAATAAGGTATTTGGCCAGGAAAAGTCCGGCCACCGGATAGAGCGGCCAATGCACCTCCCGTCCCCGGCCGGCCAGGAGCTTGATCGCGGGGTAGGAGACGAACCCCCAGGCGATCCCGTCGGCGATGCTGTAGCAGAGGGGGATACCCACCATGACCAGAAAAGCGGGGAGCCCCTCGGTCAGGTCGTCCCATTGCACTTTGCGGACGTTGCGGATCATCATCGCCCCCACCACGATCAAGGCCGGAGCGGTGAGGGCGTGATCCTGGGTGACCATGCCCACCACCGGGCTGAAAAAAAGCGCGGCGAGAAAACAACCGGCCGTGACCACGCTGGTAAAACCCGTCCTCCCTCCGTAAGCCACCCCGGTAATGCTTTCGATGAAGGAGGTGACCGTGCTGGTTCCCATCGCCGCCCCCACCACGGTCCCGACCGCGTCCGAGACCAGGGCCCGGTCGGCGCGAGGCAGACGGTTATCCTTGATGAACCCGGCCTGTTCGCTGACGCCGATCAGGGTCCCCAGCGTATCGAACACGTCCATGAACAGGAAGATGACGATGAAGGACCACATGTGGGGGCTGAGGGCGTGAACGAGGTCGAACTTCAGAAAGGTGGGGGAGAGGGAAGGGGGAGGGGCGACCACGGCCCCGCTGAACCGGGTGCGGCCCAAAATCAGGGACAGGGCCAGGCCGGAGAGAATCCCCCAGAGGATGGCTCCCCGCACTCGGCGCGTCATCAGCGCCAGCGTGACCAGGAAAACGAAACCGAAGACCAGCATCTGCAGAGAGTGGAGGCGGGGGTTGAGACCGATCAGGGTTCCGGGGTCGGCGACCACGATCTTGGCGTTCTGCAGTCCGATGAATGCGATGAAGATTCCGATCCCCACGGCGATCCCGTTGCGGAGACTGGGGCTGACCGCCTCGATGACGACGCGGCGCACCCGGCAGAGCGAGAGGATGAGGAAGATGACGCCGGAGATGAACACCACCCCCAGAGCGACCTGCCAGGCCGTGGTTTCTCCGGCGCGGACCGCCGCCAGCGTGCCCGCCTCGGCCACCACGGTGAGAACGAAGAAAAAATTCTCCCCCATCCCCGGGGCCTGGGCGATCGGGTAGTTGGCCAGAACCCCCATGAGGAGGGTGGCCAGGGCCCCGGAAAGACAGGTGGCGGTCATGACCGCCCCGAAATCCAACCCCGAATCGAAGCCGAACATTTTCCCCGAAAGCACCGCCGGCTGCACGAAGATGATGTAGGCCAACGTGGTGAAGGTGGTGATGCCGGCCCCGATTTCGGTACGGAGATCGGTGCGGCGTTCTGCGAAACCGAAGTATGTCGAAAGGAAATGCCTGTTCATGGCCCGGCCGCCGGTCGCGGTTGTTTCCCCGAAGGCGGCTATGATAGCATACCGTTCGTCCATGTAAAGAGGGAGAGAACCATGAGCGCCCCCATCACCCTGGTTACCTGCGGGATCATCTGGAAGGGAAACCGTTTTCTGATCGCCCAGCGCAAGCCCGATTCGCGACTCGAACCCCTGAAGTGGGAATTCCCGGGAGGAAAGATCGAGTTCACCGAGGATCCGCCCACCGCCCTGCGCCGGGAGATCCGCGAAGAGCTCGGCTTCGAGATCGACGTCGGGGATATCTTCTGCGTCAGTTCCCACACCTACAGCCGGCCCGACGGGACGGCCAAGCATATCATGATGCTGGCCTACAACTGCGCCTATCGGCGCGGGGAACCCTCGGCGATCGACGTGCACGGGTTCCGTTGGGTCGAAACCCGGGAACTGGACGCCTACGACCTGGCGGCCGCCGACCTCGTCATCCGCGACCGGCTCCAGAGACGCCACGGTCTCCCTCCCTCCGATGCGCCGGCACCGGACGAAACCCCCGACCTCCATGACCGGGATACGACCGTGGCCGATCTGCGGAAGGTGGTTTCGCAATTCGTGGAAGAACGCGACTGGGGACAGTTTCATTCCCCCAAGAACCTGAGCATGTCCATCGCCATCGAAGCGGCCGAGCTCATGGAGCTTTTTCAGTGGAACACGGTCGAGGAATCCCGGTTGATCGGCCAGACCCCCGAACGCTACGAGGAAGTCTGCCGGGAAGTGGCGGACATAGCCGCCTACGTTCTCAGCCTGGCCAATTCCCTCGACATCGATCTCAGCCGGGCGGTCACCCGGAAGATGAGGCTGAACCGGCTGAAGTACCCCCGGGAAAAATTCTATGGGAAATTCTGAGGGGCCGACCGCGGCGGGCGCCGGCGGGGTCCGGCAATGAAGTCCTCGGGGGAAACCCGGATCCGGATCCTGGTGCGGGGGCGGGTCCAGGGGGTGTTTTTCCGGGCTTCCACCGTCGAGGTGGGAACCGGGTTGGGGCTGGCCGGCCGGGTCCGCAACCTCCCCGACGGCGGCGTGGAGGTTCTGGCCGAAGGCCCCCGCCCGGCCCTGGAAGAGCTCGCGGCCTGGGCCCGGCGGGGGCCGGCCGGCGCCCGCGTGGACTCGGTCGAAGTGGAGTGGGGCGCGGGTCCGGGCGGATACGCCGGGTTCGGCATCGCCGGGAGGTGGGATCGATGATCCGGACCCTGGCGGCGGCCCTGCTTTTTCTTCAGGCGGCCGGAACCGGCCCGGAGCCGGCCGGCGCCCCGGCCTGGAGGCAACAGGGGGGAGGGTCCGACCACGGCGGAGGGGAGGGGGGGGTTCCCACCGACCCGGTTCTGGCGTGGCGCTATTCGGGGCGCTACGCTTTTTTCACCCCTCCCTCGGTTCTCGGCGACCGGCTGGTGGTGGGGGACGAGCATGGACGGCTGACCTGTTTTTCGGCCGAAGACGGTCACCGGATCTGGGACCGGAAGTCCTCCGGGTACTACGCCGCGGCCCCGGTGGCGGCGGAGGGCCGGATCTACGCCGCCTGCTCCCGCCGCGAACAGTGGACGGAAACCGTTAAAAGCGGGGGGATGTTTTCCGGCGGCGCCGACCAGATCGTGTCCATGGTCGAGGAGCGGGGGACCATCGCCTGTTACGCCCTGGAGAACGGGCGCAAGCTGTGGAGCCGGCGGTTTCCCAAGGTCATCCACGCCACACCCGCCCTGGAAGGAGACCGCCTGGTCGCGGGCAGCGGCGATTTCAAGATCTACTGCCTGGAAGCTCAGCGGGGGAAACACCTGTGGGAAGTCAAAACGGAGGGACCGGTGGAAGCTTCCCCGGTCATCACCGCGGGGAGGGTCCTGGCCGGATCCAGCGACGCCAACCTTTACTGCCTCGACCTCGGCGACGGCTCCCTGCTCTGGCGTTTCAAGGCATCGGGCGCGATCCGGGTCGCCCCGGCGGCGGCGCGGGGCGGGGTTTTTTTCGGGACCGTGACGGGGACCATGTACTGCCTGACCGTTTCCGCGGGAACGAAGGTTTGGGAGAAGGACCTCAAAGCGCTCCTGGTTTCTCCGCCGATGATCGTTCACAACGATCTCGTCCTCGCCTGCAGCGACCACACCATCCGCTGTCTCCGGGGGGGGGACGGCGAAGAGAAATGGCGGCTCGAGACCCGGGGCATGGCCCGGAGCCTGGCCGCCGGCGCTGACGCGGGGTTGGCCGGCTGCGACGACGGAACCCTGGTCGCCTTCGGCCTGGAAGACGGCCGGGGGAGGTGGGAGCAGACGCTGGCCCGCAAGGAACCGCTCCTGGTCTCCATCGGGGGAGGGAAAATCTTTGCTTCTTCTCCCGACAAATCTATATATTGTCTGCGTCAGAACCGGGGCCGTTAGGGCGGCCCAAGCCTAAACCCGGAGAGGGAAATGAAAAGATTGGGTTCAGGGGCGTTGTTGCTGTTGTTGATGTCCGCGGTCGGAACGGTCCGGGCCGAACCGGCCGCCCCCGAAGACGGGTACCGGCTCCTGCGGGAAGCGACCGCCGCCGAAGCGGCGGGCCGCGCGGACCAGGCCGCGGCTCTGAACCGGCAGGCCCTGGACGTCTTCCGCGCCCTGGCCGGCGCCTCCGTCCCGGAAACGGACCCGGAACTGGATTCTTCCCGGCTGCGGATAGAAGAGGATCTCCCCTCGAAGCCCACCGACCTGGAACTGAAGCTGTTGCGCCAACAGGAGCTGATCCTCAACCAGCAGCAGCTGATCCTGCAGAAACTGGCTCAGGTCGCGGAGTCCAACGCCGCTTTCACCGAGGAGATCAAGGGGGTACGCGCGGACACCTCGGAGATACCCAATCTGTCCGACGAGATCGACGACATCCGTTCGAATTCGGAGACGATTCTCGACTTCGAGGGGCTCCTGGCCCGTATCGAGGACAACACCCAGGACATTCCCGAGATGCTCAACACCGTCGACGAGATCGACAACAACACCAGCGATATCGGCAATATCGACGACTCCCTCCAGGACATCCGGGACAACCGCGATCTGCTCGATCAGGTCATCAGCATCGTCGAGGACATCAAAAACGACACCGACCGCATCGGGGACGTGGAGTCGGCGGTGGAAGACGTCAAGGACGAGATCAGCTCCGGCGGCAATTAAGGAACCGGGCCGCCGGGGCCGGGCGTGGGCGGCGGCAGGGCCAGGAGCTGAGTTTTCAGTTTCGTCTCGCCGGGGTTGAGCCGCAGTCCGCGCCGCAAGGTGCTTCGGGCTTCGGCGAACAACCCCCGGCCGACATAGAGGCGGGCCAGGACCGCGAACCCGGTCGGATGCCGGGGCGCGCGGCGCAACGCTTCTTCGGCGGCCGCCAGCGCTTCGGGAAACCGACCCCGTTCCTGAAGCAACAGGGCCAGATTGCGCAGAGGCACCGCGTACTCGCGGTTGATCTCCCCCGCCTTCCGGTAGGCTTCGGCGGCTTCGGGAAACCGCGCTTCCCGCTCCAACGCAATGCCCAGGGCGTTATAGGCTTCGGGGACCCAGGGGTTGGCGGCGACGACCGAACGGATGATCGTCTCCGCCTCTTCGATCCGGCCCATGCGCAGGTAGGTTTCGGCCAGATTGAGGGAGGCGACGTGGTAGAGAGGGTCCGCGGAAAGACTTTGCTCGAAATGGCGGACGGCTTTCTTCAACGCCCCCCGGTTGCGATAAAACACGCCCAGGTTGTTGTGGGCCTCGCAGTGCCGGGGGTTGATGGTCAGGGCTTCCCGCAGGGCGCCGATCGCGGCCCGGTCGTCCCCCCGGACATGGTACGCGATGGCCAGGTTGTTGTAGGCCAGGGAAGCCCGGGGCGAATAGATGCTGGCGCGAAGCCAGAGATTGAATTCGCTTTTCCAGGCCCAGAGATAGTCGACGCTCCCCAAAGTCAACGCGACCAGCACGATTCCCAGGACCGTCCCGGCCCAACGCCGGCGCCGGCACGTCCCCCCGGAAAGAAGCGGAGCCAGGAAAAGGCCCGCCAGAATGCATCCGAAGACCGAGGGAAAATACAGCCGCTGTTCGGCCACGGTCCGCCCGGCCTGGGCCACCTTGCTCAAGGCCGGCAGCAGGCTGATCGTCAACCCGGCCCCCGCCCAGAAAATGCCGCGGCGGCGGCGGACCCGGCCCAGCGCCAGCAGGAAGGCGACCGCACCCAACAACGGCAGCAACCAGAGCCAGCCCCCCCAGTAAACCGGCAGCCTGAAGCTGTAGAGCGTCTTCAGGCGGACCGGAAAAATCAACAGCTGCAGATAGCGCGCCCAGAGCCGGACCATGTCCGGAGGGTAATCGACCAGATTTCCCGGCCGGGGCAGGCCCGCGGATTTAAGCATTACCGCCTTCCACGCCCCCGAGACCAGGGCGAGGCCCCAGAAGGGGAGACTGAGGCGCCAGGCGCGCTTCCAACCGGCGCGGAGAAGGACCGTGAACACGACCAGGGGGGGGAGGATCAGGGCCGTCTCCTTGGTCAGCAGCGCGGCGGCATAGATCAGCGAGAGACCGGCGATCCGCAACGCCCCGGGCGGTCGGGCGGAAAGCAGGCCGGCCAGCACCAGAGTCATGAACAGCGAGGGCAGCAGCTCGGAAATGTTGCGGGGGTTGACCACGGCTTCCACGTGGGCGGGATGAACGGCGTAGAGGGCGGCGGCGACCAGGGCGGCGACGGCGCTCCCCCCCACGCGGAAGGCGAGCAGAAACACGGCAACGGTGGCCAGAGCGTTGACGAGGATGTTGGCGCACCGGTAGGGAGCCGGATCGGCCCCCCCCCACCACGCGGGGACGCTGAGCGCAAGCATCTGGAGCGGGCGGTAGTCGTTGCGGGAGATCGGCACGCGCCAGCGCCAGAAGTCCGGTTGAAAGTAGAGCAGGGGAGATTCCGCTCCGCGCAGCAGGCTGTTGTCCCGGACCACCCGCACGTCGTCCCAGAGCAGCGGGTAGCGGAGGGCCGGAAGATAGATCGACCCGCCGGCCACCACGATCAGGGCGAGGGCGGCGGCGGCGGGGACGGAGAGTCGGGAGTGCTTAATCGTTTTCTCCGGTCAGATTTTATGTTGACCATGACGCTGGCCGGAAATACTATAGGGGCTGAATCTACCTGTCAATCATCCAAGAAGGAGGTTGCTCATGACCAGAGCCAGGAGCATTTCGCTGGCCTCGGGTGTATTCACGGCGGGTGTTCTCGTCTTCCTCTTGTTCGCCTTGGGCGGTTTCACTTCCCCGCTCCCCTCGACCTGGGAGATGAAGTATACCAACCTCAAGGACGACCTCCGGGCCCTGGCCGTCAACCCCCTCGATCCCCAGATACTCTACGTCGGCACGGATCAGGCCGTGCTCGGCAGCACCGACGGCGGCCAGACCTGGAACCAGCTCTACAGCTTCCGCGACGACAAGATCGATATCTCCGACGTGCTTTCGGATGAAGCCATCCAGGTTTTGACCGACATCGGAGCGGACGCCGCCCAGGCGTCCGCCCCCGCCGGCCAGGCGGAGGAAAGCGCTCCGAAGGAAGCCGAAAGAGCCCCGCGCGGCCGCGAAAGCGCTCCTTCCGGAACGGGAGGGTCGGGCACTAGCTCGACGGCCGAACTGGCCGGCCAGGTGGAGACGGCGCTGCAGAAAATGACGGAAACCCAGGACGCCCTCGCCCAGGCCGAGGACGCCTACATGGAATGGACCCCGGACGAGCTCACCATCTCCGAGGTGGACGGGATTCCCGAAGACGACAGCGGCTTCGTGGAACAGCCCATGTACGACGAACTGGCCAACTGGCTCTCCGAACGTTCCCTGAGCGTCCCCGACAACGGGGCCGAGCGCAAAGACACCCTGGTCGATTACCTCAAGACCCACGAGGCCGAAGGCGAAACCCTGTCCAAGGCGGTGGACTCGGCCAAGTCGCAATACACCAACGCCGAGGGGGAATACAACAACCTCAAGGCGCAGCTGGAACAGGCCGAGGCCGCCCAGGGGCAGGCCGAGGACCAGGAGGAGATGGCGGCGACGGAAGAATTCCAGTCCGAAGAGGCCGGCGCCTCCGCCCCGGAACCGGGAGCCCAGTCCACCCCCGCGATCGAAGGCGGGTATCTCACCGGGGTAACCGACCTGGCCGTCAACCCCGCCAATCCGGACCATGTCTTCGCCACCACCTTCGACGGGGTCTACCGGTCGCCGGACGGGGGACAGACCTGGGAATCGATCTACACCGGCGCCAACCCCCGCCAGGGATGCAGTCTCTGCATCACCATCGACCCCTCCAACCCCGACATCATCCTGCTGGGGACCCTGGTCGGGGTCGGAATATCCAAAGACGGAGGCGTCAGCTGGACCCGGGCGCTGGGCAGCCTCAGCAACGACGTCGTCACCGCCGTCGCCGTGCATCCCTTCGACTCCAGCGTCATCCTCGCCGGGACCCAGGGGGACGGCATCTTCAAGAGCACGGACGGGGGCGACAGCTGGGAAAAGGTCTTCAACAACCCCTCGTCCGGAGCCCAGAACATCGGGGCCGTCGCCTTCGCCCCCGCCAACCCCAACATCGTCTATGCCGGAACCCAGAACGGCATCTACGTCAGCCACGACGCCGGTTCCACCTGGGACACCGCCTCGGGCATGGGCCTGGGAAGCTACGGCGCCCGCGACCTGGCCATCGACCCCACCGATTCCAACACTGTCCTCATGGCCAGCTGGGACGGTGTCTTCGGCACCATGAATGGCGGCAGCCAATGGCGGCGCCTGACCTACGGGCTCAAGTACCGGGGGGCGGACCGCGTCCTCTTCGACCCGCTCGCCCCGGAAACGATCTGGATGCTGACCGACGACCATGTCTTCCGGGGAGAAAGCCCCGCCACGGTCGACGTCGAAGGCGACGGCAAAGCCTACCTTACCGGCAACTGCGAGTTCAGTTTCGGGGGCACCGAGCGCCACACCCTGACCATCCTCAACGTCGATCCGCAGGCCAAGACGGTCAAGATCGAACTGCGCTCCGAACCCCAGGACCTGACCCTCGAAGTGGGCGTGCCCACGGAGGTCGATCTGAACGGGGACGGGACCAAGGACGCTCTCATCACCCTGGAGAAGATCGACCAGGGCGAACCCAAGATCTCCATCTACAAGGTGCTGCGTATATCCGCCCGGGAAGAGTCCATCCAGCTGAAATCGGCCGAAGAGGTCAGGGGGCTCGAGGACCTGGAACCGTACTTCGCCGCCGAGCCCAGCTGCGTCGAGGTCCAGGATGCCGCCTCCCGCTGGGGAGAAGTTCACCCCGAGATGATCGAGGACTGGCGGGAAGGCGCCCGCTTCCGCGCGTTTCTCCCCGAGGTCCAGGTCCAGTACACCTACCGGGTGGATAACGATACGGCCACCGACAGCTATGATTCCTATTCCCGGGAATACGACTTCTACACCGCCTACGGCGGCAACTCCGAAGTCAGCAGCAGCCGGGGAGACGAGTACACGGAGGGTTTCTACCCCTCCACCAGCCTGGGATGGCCCGATACCTACGAATGGTTCGACTCCTACTCCACCTACGACGAGTCCTCGGCGTATCAGTCCTACCAGGATTACGAGGGCACCTCCTCCCGCGACGAGCACCGCACCCGCGACGGAGCCCGGGACCGCAACTCCAAGGCCTGGAAGTTCCAGCTCGACTGGTACCTGGGCGATTTCCTCTTCGAGAGGCAGCAACTCTACATCAGCCGGGAAGCCCGCGACCTGGTGGAACTGCGCCAGGACATCCTGGAGCAGGTGACCATGTACTACTTCGACCGCAAGGCCGCCCGGATCGACATGATCATGAACCCGCCGGCCGACTCCTACTCCAAGCTGGACATGCTCCTGCGCCTGCAGCAGCTCGACGCCAGCCTCGACGCCCTCACCGGGGGATTCTTCACGGCCACGATCAAGGAGAGACGTGCTCAGTACCCGGAACTCCCGGTCTATTGAGAAACAATTAACCCAATGCGGCATTTTCAAATAGCGAGAAGGAGGGTGCCATGACCCCAAGAAGCGCACTGCCGATCACGGCGGGAGTCGTGCTCTTGACGATCCTCTTGAGCCTCAGCATCAGCCAGGAGATCGTGACCCAGCCGCCTCCGGTGGAGACTCTGGACGACCTCAACGCCCTGTTCGCCGACGAGCCCACCTACAACGAGATCCAGGAAGCGGCCATGAGGTTCGCCGAGGTCCATCCGGACAAGATCGAAAGCTGGAGACAGGGGGCAAAATTCCGCGCCTTTCTTCCCCGGGTGAGCTACCGGTACAACGTCTACGACGATTGGACCGACGAAATCTCGACCGGTAGCGAGGACAGCATCTCCTTCGAGTACTCCTACGACTACGAGGTCATGAGCTCTTCCGAGCAGGGGACCAACGACGGCTACGGCCAGGCCGGCAGCAGCGGCTGGCCGGTCCCGGAATGGTCCATGACCCAGGAGTACACCAACCGCAGCGGCCAGGCGGCGTCGACCCGGGACGCCTACGGAGAGTCGGGAGGGACCCGCGACTACATCGGCACCTACGAGGAGGACGGCAACACCAAGGAGTGGGGGGTCATGCTGGAATGGGACCTGCGCGACTTCCTCTACAGCGAGGAGCAGACCCGGATCAGCAAGGAGGCGCGGGAACTGGTCGAGCTTCGCCAGGACGTGATGGAGGAAGTCAACACCTACTTCTTCGACCGGCGCCGGTCCCAGATCGATATGCTCTTTTCCCCTCCGACCGACACCGCCAGCCGGATCGACATGCAGCTGCAGATCGCCCGTCTGACCGCCAACATCGATGCCCTGACCGGTGGCTTTCTGAGCAAGCGCCTGGCGGAGACCAAAACCGCCGTGCAGTAATCCCGCGCGCCGCGGACAGGCCCGGGCGGAGTCATGGCCGCCGCGGGATGGGGACCGGAACGGCGGGTTCGGCGGAAACGGGAGGGGAGGCGAACGGGGGTGAACGGCTTCACCTCGAGTTTCTTTCTGGTCAATTTTCTCCTGCAGCTGCTGGGGTTCAGCTCGGGCCAGTACCTGGAACGCCGGGTGGACATGGACGTGGCGGTGTTCTGGCGCAATCAGGCCCTGGCCGCCCCCCGATGCTCCTATACCCGGATAGACTGCTATAACAAGGCGCTGGCGAGGGACTCCGGGTACCTGGCCGCCCGGTGCGAGCTGGCCGACGTTTACTACGAGCTGGGCATAACCTACGGGCACCGCGACCTTTTTCGGGCCGCGGCCGATTGCCTGGAGGCGGCCGCCGCCCTGGAGCCGGACGACCCGGAAATCCACCGCCGGTTGGGCCGCGTGTACTTTCTCCTGCGCGATTTCGACGGCAGCCGCCGCGAGTTGGAACGAACCCGGGCCCTTTCTCCGCAAGCGAACCCGGTCCCGGGACCATGAAGGGGAGGGGACCGGGACGAACGTTCCTCGTCCTGGTCATCGCGTTTACGGCCGCAGCGGCGTGGGCCAAGGTCAACATCAACACCGCCACCCAGGCCGAACTGGAAAGCCTTCCGGGGATCGGGAAGGTCAAGGCCGAACGCATCATCCAGTACCGGGAAAAGCACAGCGGTTTCCGGCGGCTGGAAGAACTGATGGACGTTTACGGCATCGGCCCCAAAACGTTCGAAGCACTCGAACCCCTCTGTTGCCTTTATGACGAAATCGGAACCGGGGCCCGGGCAGAGGCCGGGTCCCCGGGTTCCGGACAGGGCCCGCGCTCGACCGAACCCCTGCCGGGGAGCATGGAGGTTAAATGCTGGAAGTGCGGCAAGGTCTTCGAAGTGCCCAGAGCCGCCCGGGAAGGAACCTGCCCGTACTGTTCGGCCAAATTCAAGGTTTCCCGGTGAAACGAACCGTCGGCACTCTGGAGTACCGTACGAAAACCGGCGCCGGAGACCTGACTATTTTCGAAGTAAGGGAGGGGGAATCCGACCTGCGGGTGGCGGCGGAGCGCGATTATTCCCGGGAAGCGGCGGCGGCTCTGTCCCGGATCCGGAGAGGGCTCAAGGAGTTCACGGCCCGGGAGCCCCGGTTCGGATCCACCTTTCTCCCCTGGTTCCCGGCCGGAGCCGTCCCCGCCCCCTTGCGGCGCATGGCCGAGGCCGCGGCCCGGTTCAACCTGGGCCCCATGGCGGCGGTGGCGGGCGCCGTGGCCGAAGCGGTGGGACAAGCCCTGCCGGGAACGGAAGCGATCGTCGAAAACGGCGGCGACCTCTTCATCCGCTCCGCCCGCGGGCGTTTCGTGGAGATTCTTCCCGGCCCGGGCCACCCCCTGGCGGGGAAACTGACGTTGGCGGTGCCCCCGGCCCCCGGAGGAATCGGCATAGCCACTTCCTCGGGACGCTGGGGCCGCTCGATCAGCTTCGGGAACGCCGATTCGGTCACGGTGGTGGCCGACGACCCCATCTGGGCCGACGCCGGCGCCACGTCGCTGGCCAACCGCGTCGCCCGGGAAGATCGGGCCCGCAACCCCCGAACGGGCGACTACCTGCTGGAAGCGGGCGGGGTGCGCGGCTTCCTGATCGTCTGCGGCGGAACCGTTCACCTCCGGGGGCGGATTTCCCTGGCCTAGGGCCTAAATTTTGTTGCTCGGGAGCCCCTGGGAATGGTACTATAATTTGACGACTAAAAGCTCCATACCGCCACAGGGGGGTTAGATGACAACCTTGGTCAGGAAGCCTGTATTCATGCTGGTTTGCGCCTTCGCGATCTTTGCCGTATCCGCCCCGTTGCCGCGAGCGGAGGCGGCGGGGCCCACCCCGGAGGACCAGGCGCTTTTGGAAGAAATGCGCCAGGAGATCGCGGCGCAGGGCTACGGATTCACCGTGGACTGGGATCCTCACCTCAACTCCGACGCCTGGTTCACCCCGGACCGCTCGGCCAAGGACAGACTGCCCCGGGCCCTTCCTCCCCGTACCGCCGCTCCCTTGCCGACCGCCTTCAGCTGGGCGGACTACGACGCCCTGACCCCGGTCCGGGACCAGGGGTACGTCTGCGCCGGCGGCTGGGCCTTCGCCATGGGGGGGGTGGTCGAATCTCTCTTCAAGATGAGCTACGGCCTCGATCTGGATATCTCCGAACAGTGGATCATCGAGTGCAACACCCTGGGGTACGACTGCATCCCCAGCCACGACGCCTACTTCTGCTACCAGTTTCTCTGCGACCAGCCGGCCCTCGACGGCGAAGCCGGGATCGTCCCCGAATCCGAGTTTTTCTACGCCGACACCGACGTCCTTCCCTGTTCCACCAACTACCCTTACCTCAAGGTCGGCCGGCTGGACAGTTTTCTCCTGGTGGGAGACGACGGCGACCTCAGCGACCCCGAGCCCCGGGTCGAGGATATCAAGCGCGCCATCTACGAAACCGGCCCGGTCTCGGTCATGCTGGGCGCCGATATTTATTTCAGCGGCTATTCGGGGGGGATTTTCGACTACGACATCCGTGAACCGGAAGCGGTCCAGGCCGTGGTCCTGTACGGCTGGGACGATTCCCAGGGCGACCACGGGGTCTGGTTCCTCCGCAACAGCTTCGGAACCGGCTGGGGCGAGCCCATGAGCTACAGCACCGGAATCTCCCCCGGTCCCGACCGGGGCTACATGCGCATCGCCTACGGCGCCAGCCGGGTGGGGATCGACGCTCAATACGCCGAATTCCAGCCCTCGACCCAGCGGCGCTCCTACAGTGTGAGGCGGTTCGAGAACGATTTTACGGGAGGGGGCACCGCCCAAAACTGGAAAGCGGACGAGGCGCTCTGGCAGTACGCGCTGCCCTTCACCTTCCCCTTCTACCGGCGCCCCTACAACAATATCTGGGTGTCTTCCAACGGCTACATATCCTTCTCCGCCGGGACCTGTCTCTGGAACGCCGATATCGACACCCTGCGCTCCACCCGCATGATCGCTCCCTTCTGGATCGACCTTTCCACGGCCGACACGGGCCGGGACATCTACATCGACGAGCAGACCGACAACGTCACCATCCGCTGGAACGCCATCCAGCCCGGGCTTCCCACCATCGCCATCCAGGCCGAACTCATTCTCAACCGCGACGGCAGTTTCCAGATCAACTACGGCGACGGCAACATCTTCGCCGGTTTCTACCCGGTCGTCGGCTTCTCCGACGGCAACGGTATCGACTTTCAGCTTACCGACTGCAACGGGCGCTGGAACCTCCAGTCCGATTTCCCCGAAACCAACAATTACACCGGGGCTTTCTGCCCCGGGGTGCTCAAATCCCGCCGGGTGCTCTCCCGCACCTTTACCCCGATCAGCTCCGCCGCCGGAATCGTCGACGGCGACTACAGCGGCAACGGGAAATCCGATATCGCGGTGCTGCGGTCCTACCGGGGCAAGTGGAGCATCCGGGGATTTTCGAACGTATACTACGGCGCGGCCGGCGACCTCCCGGTCTCCGGCGACTACGACGGCGACGGCACCGCCGACATCGCCGTTTTCCGGCCCTCCACCGGCCTCTGGGCCGTCCGCGGCGTCACCGCCGCCTACTACGGAATTCTGGGCGACAAGGCCGTTCCCGCCGATTACAACGGGGACGGCAAAACCGACATCGCCGTTTTCCGGCCCGATACCGCCGCCTGGAGCGTCCGGAACCTCAGCCACTTCTACCACGGCAAACGCATGGACGTCCCTCTCCCGGGGGATTACAACGGCGACGGCAGAGCCGAAGCCGCCGTCTACCGGCCCTTGACCGGCGGCTGGATGATCCGGGGGATGGGTTCCCGGTGGCTGGGCACCTACGGGGACATTCCCGTCCCCGGAGATTACTCCGGGGACGGCAGCACCTACCCGGCGATCTTCCGGCCTTCCTCCGGGCTCTGGGTGATCCAGGGCCTTTCCCGGCTCTACTTCGGGGCTCCCGGAGATTCGCCGGTGCCGCTCGACTATTCGGGGGTGGACGCCCTGCGCTTGGGCATATTCCGTCCCTCCAGCGGCCTCTGGGTCGTCCGGCAAGTCACCCGCGCCTACTTCGGAGCCACCGGGGATACCCCCGTCACCAAATAATGAACGTACTGGTCACAAGCAACAAATACCTGCCGAGGTTGTCGATGAGAGTTTTTGTACGCACCGTTTTCAGCGCAGCCGCCGCCCTGGCGTTGTTTCTGCCCCCGGCGTTTTCCCAGGCCCAGTGGGGGTCGGGAGTGATCAAGGGGCGGGTGACCGACGCCGCCACCGGAGCGGGCATCGCCGGAGTGAGGATGCTGGCCATGTCTTCCGGGGGAGGCCGGGCCGGAGTTACCGACGCCGGCGGCTACTACACCCTGAGCAACCTCATCCCCGGACTCTACCGGCTTCAAGCCTACACCGACCTGGAGTTCCCCGGCATCGGCTACGCCACCCAATACTACTCGCAGAAGTACTACTTCGAGACCGCGGATCCGATCAAGGCCGAAAACGGGGTGGAGACGACCGGAGTGGATATGCAGCTGGACCGGGGGGCGGTCATCACCGGGCAACTGACCGACGCCCACACCGGGGAAGTGGTCGTCGGGCTCAAGATCGCCGCCTACACCCTGGGCGAGAAAGCCGCTTTCTGGAACAACTCCGACGAGAACGGCATCTTCGAACTCCAGCCCCTGCGTGACGGCTACTACCGGCTTCTGGCCTACACCCAGCCCTACAACTACACCAACCCCGAGGGGAAATGTTTCCAGCAGGAGTGGTACCTGCACAGCGAATTCGGGTCCGCGACCGTTTTTCAGGTCGCCAAGGGAGAAGTGCGGACCCTGAGCGGGCCCTGGGAACTGGATTACTGCAAGACCCCCACGCCCGAGCCCGAGCCCACTCCAACTCCGGAACCGCCCCCGCTGCAGATCTACCAGGTCTGGCCCGGCTACCCCTCCGACCCGGGCGACGGCATCGGCCAGGCCACCGTGGTCATCGCCCCCAACGACAAGGTCTGGCTCTTCGACTGCGGCGACCGCTACTGGGCCGGGGAGCTGGATAAGGACTGTCCCCGGGAAGTTCTCTACCTCCTCGATTCCCTCGGCTACAGTTCGATCGACTACGCCGTGGTCAGCCACTACGACGCCGACCACTGTTACGGATTCATCACCATCGCCAACGGCACCGGCGACCCCGGCGACCCGCCCCTGGTCCGGGACGGGGTGGGACAGATCCCGGTGGCGTACGACCGAGGCGGCACCACCGACGTCGACGGGGATCCCCTCTCGGTCTTCTACACCGCTGGGATCTCCCAGCGCAAGACCCCGGTCCTGGGGACCGACATTCCCCTGGGCAGCGGGGCGGTCCTGCGCTGGCTGGCTTTCGGGAACCCCAACTACGGGGCTCCGGGAGAGACCAACGAAGTCTACGTCCTCGACCACGCCCCCCTGACCACGGCCGACGGCAACATCGACGAAAACTCCAAGAGCATCGTCGTTTCCCTGCTCTACGGGGGCTTCGACTACTACATCGGCGGCGATTCGACCTGCAGCTCCCTCAGCTCCTTCGTGGGGGTGGAGGAGGCCGTAAGCGAAGTGTACCGGACCACGTTCAACCGCTCCTTCGACATCATCCTCCTCGACCACCACGGGTCCAGTTACCACACCCCCACCTACTTCCTCATGCGCACCCTCCCCGAGGCGGCCATGGTGGCCTGCTGGGACAACAATTACGGCCACCCCACCTGCGCCACGCTGGACCGGGTGGTGCAGTACACCGAAACCGGCCCCGGGCGCCAGTCGGTCTTCCAGGTCGACGAGGGGAGCAGCTCCTACCCCTGCAACGCCTACGCCCTCTCCGCCAACGCCCCCATCCGGATCTTCACCGACGGCTACTACTACTCGATCGAACCCCGTTCCGACCTGGCCCCGGCCTACTACACCACCGCCTCCCCGCTCCCGATCTCCCGGTATACCTCCCTGGACCCGATCACCGACACCGCCTGGGACAACCACCCGGTCGACGACATCGGCATCCCCACGCCCACTCCGGCACCCACCCCCCCGGTGGAGCGTTCGGTCGTCATCAACGAAGTCTGCTGGGCCGGGACCCAGGCCAGTTATTATGACGAGTGGATCGAGTTCTACAACCGTACCGACACCGCCGTCGACATCAGCTCCTGGTCGATCATCAGCCCCCGCTACTCCTTCAACTTCTCCGAAGCCGAGGGTTCTCTGGTGATTCCGGCCCACGGCTACTGGGTCTTCGCCGACAAGCAGATCTTCTCTTCGGGAGCGACGGTCAATATCACCGGGTCCATCGCCCTCTACAACGACAACCAGGGTCAGTTCCGGCTTTACAACCAGCCCGACGGCGCCGGGGTCCTGGTCGACGCCGTCAACCCCGACGGAGCCACCGTCTGGTGCGGAGGGTCCAGCGGGGGAGAGGCCGACCGCCGCAGCATGGAGCGCAGGAACTGGGGCCTGGACGGCGCCGTCTGCGCCAACTGGTGCACCTACGGGGGCGTACCCGTCGTCGAGGACAGCAGCGGGTACCCGGTCCTGGGCAGCCCGGGCTACGAAAACAGCTGTTTCTTCACCACCCCCTCGCCGTCGCCCTCTCCCATCGCCTCCCCGACCCCGACGACGACTCCGATCGGCTTCAAAACCCCCAGCCCCTCGACCACCCCCACTCCGCTGCCGCCGGTGGTCATCGTCAACGAGATCGCCTGGTCCGGCACCGCCGCCGGCGGGAGCTACGAGTGGATCGAGCTCTACAACGCCACCGGGAGCACGGTCGACCTCACCAACTGGTTCCTCGAAATCGGCGGCGTCAGCATCGACCTGACCGGGTCCATCGACCCCATGGGATACTACCTGCTGGAACGCTACCAGGCGGCCGTCAGCGACATCCCCGGCGACATGGTCTACGACTTCGGTTCCATCAGCAACCTGGGGGAGACGGTCGCCCTGCTCAACACCGGAATAACCGTGGACTTCATCGACTGCCTGAGCGGCTGGTTCGCCGGTTCGGCCAGCCCCGGGTATTACTCGATGGAAAGAATCTACCCCGGCTACTCCGGTTCCAACCCCTCAAACTGGCAGAACAACAACGGCGTCCAGACCAACGGCCACGACGCCGACGGGAACCCCCTCAACGCCACCGCCCGGGCCCAGAACAGCGCCTACCTGCCCACGCCTCCGCCGACGCCGAGAGTCATCACTCCCACCCCCACCATATCCCCCATCACGCCGACCCCGACCGTGACCCCGTTCGGCTACAAGACTCCCCCCCCGACGCCGCCGCCGCCGGCGGTCGTCATCAACGAAGTCGCCTGGGCCGGGACCGCGGCCTCCACCAGCGACGAGTGGATGGAGCTCTACAACAACACCGGCAGCGCCGTCAGCCTGGCCGGCTGGGTTCTGGCCTCCACCGACGGCAACCCCAACATCTCTCTCGCGGGGTCGATCGGTGCCCACTCCTACTACCTGATCGAGCGCACCGACGACAACGTCATCAGCGACATCCCCGGCGACCTGGTGGTCAGTTTCGGCACCGGCCTCTCCAACACCGGGGAGCACCTGCAGCTCAAGAACGGGGCGGCCGAAGTGGTGGACGAACTCGACTGTTCCGGGGGCTGGTGGGGCGGCGACAACACCACCAAGGCCACCATGGAACGGATCGATCCCGAGGAATACGGCAACCTCTCCTCCAACTGGAGCTCCTGGGCGGGACCGTCCTGGAACGGCCGAGACGCCAACAACAACCCGGTCAAGGGTACCGCCCGGGCCCAGAACAGCATCTACGCGCCCGGATCCGCGTTCCTGCGCCTGGACAACGGCGATTACAACGGCGACGGCATCGCCGATATCGCCGTCTTCCGTCCCTCCTCGGGGCTCTGGGTGATCCGGCTGTTGAGCAGCTTCCACTTCGGACGCCCCGGCGACCTGCCCGTCTCCGGGGATTACGACGGCGACGGGACTTCCGACGCCGCCGTGTACCGCCCCGAAAAAGGCCTCTGGCTCTCCGCCTCGGGTCTCAGGCTCTACCTGGGCCGCGGCGGTGACGTTCCCGTTCCCCGCGACTACAACGGCGACGGCATCACCGATCCCGCCGTCTTCCGTCCCGCATCGGCCCTCTGGGTCGTCGACGGACAGGAGCGCTTCTACTACGGCGCTCCCGGCGATCTGGCCGTTCCGGCGGACTACCTCGGAACCGGCGCCGTGCCCGCCGTCTTCCGGGAAGGTTCCGGACTCTGGGCCGTCCGGGGCGGTTTCAAGACCTGGCTGGGCCGAAGCGGAGATATTCCCGTCCCCGCCGATTACGACGGCGACGGGCGGGCCGACGTGGCCGTCTATCGTCCTTCCTCCGGGCTCTGGGCCGGAGAAGCGGGCCTTTCCTACTTCGGCGCTCCGGGCGACCTGCCGCTTCCCGCCGATTACAACGGCGACGGCACCGCTCAGTCCGCGGTCTACCGCCCGTCCAAATCGCTCTGGGCGATCGAGGAAGGCGAGGGAAAAACCGGAGCGATAATCTACTTCGGGACCGCGGAAGACATCCCGGCCACCCGGTAACGCTTCCGCCGTTCGGAGAAAGCGTCCGCCGCCGGCGGGCGCTTTCTCCGGGCGGCAACGGTGGGCGGATGGCAAAGACGATAGCCGAAATCAACGAGAAAATCCGTTCCGGAACGGCGGTGGTCCGCACCGCCGAGGAGATCATCGGGATCGTCGAGGAACGGGGCGCGGACGCCGCCGCCGCCGCCGTGGACGTGGTCACCACCGGCACCTTCGGGGCCATGTGCTCTTCGGGGGTCTTTCTCAACCTGGGCCATACGCGTCCCAAGATGAAGATCTCCCGGGCCTGGATCAACGACGTCGAGGCCTACAGCGGTATCGCCGCCGTGGACGTCTACCTGGGCGCGGCCCAGGTGGCCACGAACGATCCCTTGAACATGGTCTTCCCCGGAGAGTTCCGCTACGGGGGAGGGCATGTCATTCAGGATCTGGTGGCGGGTAAATCCGTGCGCCTGGCCGCCGAGGCCTACGGAACCGACTGCTACCCCCGGAAACACCTGGAAACCTCGATCTCTCTGGCCGAAATCAACGAAGCCACCCTGTTCAATCCGCGCAACTGTTATCAGAACTACAACGTCGCGGTCAACGCCGGCGCCGGGAGAACCATCTACACCTACCTGGGAGTGCTCAAACCCCACTGCGGAAACGCCAATTATTCCAGCGCCGGTCAGCTCAGCCCCCTGCTCAACGATCCTTTCCTGCGGACCATCGGGATCGGGACCAGGATTTTCCTGGGAGGCGGGGTGGGCTATATCGCCTGGCAGGGCACCCAGCACAACCCGGGGGCGCCCCGGGACGAGGGGGGGATTCCCACCGAAGGAGCCGCCACACTCTCCCTGATCGGGGACCTGAAGCAGATGAACCCCCGTTGGCTGGTGGGGCTGAGCCTGCTCGGATACGGCGTATCCCTGATGGTCGGCGTCGGCGTTCCCATTCCCCTTCTCGACGGAGAGGTCGCCCACCGGACGGCGGTGCGGGATCGGGATATCCTGGCCCCGATCGTGGATTATTCCTCCGACTACCCCGAACGCTC
Organism: bacterium; assembly: GCA_035380285.1. Taxonomy (NCBI): domain Bacteria; species bacterium. Next base: position 25,900 of record DAOSXE010000002.1, read on the forward strand.
CCCCCGGATATTGGGCCGAGTCTCCTACGAAGAGCTGCGTTCGGGATCGATCGGAATCGAGGGGAAGCGAGTGCCGACCGTTCCTCTCTCCAGTTACGCCGGCGCCCGGGAGATAGCCTCCCTGCTCAAATCCTGGATCGAGAAGGGGACATTCTCCCTCACCGAGCCGGCGGCCCGGCTGCCGGGACCGGAATCGGCCGTAACCCTCAAACCCCTGGAAATCCGGAGGCGGGACATCTGAGCCCGGAAATTCATGCCCCGGCACAGAATCGTCGTTAAGTTTCCGCCTTTCAAAATCGATCAACCCATCATCTACCGCCTGGCCAAGGATTTCAGCCTGATCTTCAACATCCTCCAGGCGCGGGTCAACCCGGAACAGGAATCGATACTGGTACTGGAAATCACGGGGGAAAACGATCAATGCCAGGCGGGAATGGCCTACCTGGCCAAGGCGGGGCTGGAAGTCCAACCCCTCAGCAGCGACATCAACAAAAACGAAGACAAATGCACGCACTGCGGGGCTTGTCTCGCCGTCTGCCCGACCGGGGCCCTGGCGGTGGACCCGGAAACGTACAAGGTCGTTTTCGACAACACCCGCTGCATCGCTTGCGAAGCCTGCGTTCCGGCCTGCCCGGCCCGAGCCATGGAAATCCACTTTTAACGGCGCTGCCCGCGCCCACGACAAGGAGACCTCCGTGAACACCGGCGCCGATTACGTTCCGTCGCACCCGCACCGTTTCCGGGCGGCTCTGTTCGCGGCCGCCTTCTGCGCCCTGGCGGCCGCGGCGTCCGCGGGGAGCCAGACCAGGTGGATGCGGGAACATCCCGATGTTTCCTGGAATTACCTGCGGTCCTGGGAAGCTCGGCATCAGTGGCTGACTCCCCGCCGCGAGGGGAGACTGCTCTTCCAAAAAGAGCGGCCGGAAGAAGCCCGCCGGGCCCTGGAGGAAGCCGTGCGCCAGGGTGCGGAGGACGGAGAAACCCTCTACGAACTGGGCTACTGCCGCCGGGTGCTGGACGGCGTCGGCGAGGGGTCCCTGGAGTGTTTCAGTCGGGCGGCATCCTGGTTCGAAGTCAACGATCCGGCCCATCCCTATTTTTTCAACTCCCTCTACCTGGCCGGCGACACCTTGTCCGGCCAGGGGAACAACCGGGAAGCCCTGGCCCGGTTCGAAAAGGCGGCGGAGCTCGATCCCGGGAATGGGACCGTCCTTTTGAGGATCGCTCTCTGCCGGCGCCGGGCGGGAGATCCGGCCGGGGCGCTTCGGGCGCTGGAGAATATCGCTCCCGAAGACGAAGCGGCCGGCCCCGCCGCCGTCCTGGGCGCGGTCATGTCGATCGAGACCGGCCGACCGGAACTGGCCGAGCGGTTCCTCTCCCGGGTGCCGGCGGATGCGGAAACCCTTTACCTCCGGGGACGTCTGCTCCAGGACCGAGGCGACAGAACCGAGGCCCGGCGATGCTACGAACAGGCGCTGGAAGTCGACAACGGGTACCGTGAAGCCCTGATCTCTTCGGCCAACCTCGCCTACGCCGAAGGCGACCTCGCGCTGGCCCGCGACCGGTTCCGGAAACTTACGGAGATCGAACCGGAGACCCCCCGCTGGCATTTCAATCTCGGCGTCGTCTTCTCCGAGATGGGGAAGCCGGAGGAAGCGGCGGAGGAATGGGCCCGAGCCGGAGGATTCGATCCGGAGCAGAGGGAGGCGTCTCGCGACGCCGGTATCTTCGAAGAGGCGCGCCGTTTGCAGGAGACCGGTCAGGCCGAAGCCGCGGCCGAGCTGTACCGGCGCATCCTGGACGACGAGCCCTTTTTCATCGCCGCCCGCTATAATCTGGCCATTTCCCTGGCGGCGGAGGGCGACGCCGGGGCGGCCTTGCGCGAATACGAACGCCTGCTGCGCATCGACGAGGACTATGCGCCCGCCCACCTCAACTTCGCGATTCTGGCCGAAGCCAAGGGCATGAACCGCGACGCCGCCTATCATTTCCGGCGCTATCTCGCCCTGGAGCCGGAGAGCCCTCAGGCGGAACTGGTCAAGCGGCGCCTGCGGCAGCTTCGGGGATGGTGAGGTTTCTCCCCCGGCCGTTTCGAACGGCGGTTACTCGTACTCTTCGGGAACGGGAGCGTCCGCGGCGTATTCGGCGTCGCTCAACTCGCTGTCCCCCATGATATCCGCCCGAAGAGCGCAGGTTTCGAGGTGGTCGCAGGTTTTGCAGTAGCGGTTTTTCCGGGGGGGGAAGAATTCGCTCTCTTCGCTGGCCCCGGCCGCCTGGTAGCTCTTGATCTTGTCTTTGATCTCGCCGGCGGTGGCGTCGATCCCGGCCAGAACCTCGGGGAGGTTTTCCCGCCGGCGATGTGTCACTATCTCTTCGTCGTGAGCCAGCATCTGCAGGGCCAACCGGGAAATCTTCAGCCGGAAAAGCGACTCGCACGCCAGGAAATAAATCGTAAGCTGATCGTCTTCGTCGACCTGCCGCTGGGTCCGGCGGCTGGGCTCGGTCTTGTAATCGACGATCCCGTACGTGCCGTCCTCGAGAAGATCGATGCGGTCGATAAAGCCGGTCATAACCGCGTTTTCCCCTACCGGGAGTTCGAAATACTCCTCCACCCTGAAAGCGGGACGGTACTTATCCCCCTCGACGTAACGGGCGAAGTAACGTTTAAGCATCTCCACCCCCTGATCGTGATACCGCCTGGCTTCTTCGGGATCGGCGTAACCTTCCTGGTACGAAGAAAAAGAGCGCTCCCAGAGTTCCAGAAGCGCGGCCGCGGTGGTCTTGCCCCGGTATTCCGGGTTATAAAACCGTTCCAGGGCGTCATGGACCGCGGTCCCGTAGGAGAAGAAGGGGCGCGACCTGGTTCCGCAACCGTCCAGGTACACCTTTTTCCAGGCCCGGGGGCATCGCTGGTAGGAACTGAGCTTGGAGTAACTGAGCCGCAGACGTTCGGAAAACCGTTCCGGCGCATCCCCGCTCAGCGTCAGGGGAGTGACCGGCCAGGCCGGGCAGGCGGCGAGGTATTCGCAGGTGCTGCAGAGCGGGCCTTTCTCCGCCAGCGATTCCGGGTGTTCCAGGGGACTGTGCCGGCGCAGGGCCTTGTCCAGCAGGGTAGGGGGCCGAGTCATGCGGGCGATGCTGGTGACGGTTTGATCGATCAGGGCGTTGGCCGCCTTCAGATCGTCCGCGGTCGGGGTGACGCTTACCTTGCGGTTCGCTCTTAAAAAATAAAAACCGACTTTCGAAACGCGCCCATGGAGATGCTTGTCGGCGTTGGCCCCCTGGAAAAGAACCGCCGCTTGAAGATCGCGAGCCAGTTCGTCGGGTTCGAGAGTGTTCTTGCCGGTCTTGTAGTTGATGACTTCATACGTGCCGTCTTCGAGAAGATCGACCCGGTCGGCCCGGGACGAAACCGAGGCGGCGCGGGTCTGGAAAGACACGGTGACGTCGACATAACGAACCTTGGGAGGAGCGGCGGAGAAGTCCTGGTAGAACCTGCGCAGAATCTCCTGCGCCTGGGTCTTGAACTGATTTTCCTCGAGTTGGTCCCGATATCCTTCCGAAGCCCAGTTGCGATCGAGCAGTTGCATGAGATCGTCGAGGGAGGGGAGCTGGGATGTCCCGCGCTTGTGAAAATACTGGAGCGCTCCATGGAGGGATTTATAGAAGCTCAGCGCGGCTCCGGGCTTTTTGTCCCCTTCGACTTGATCGATATAGGCCAGCTTGTACTTGAGCGGGCAAGCTATGAACGTCTTGATCCTGCCCAGGGAAAGTTTAACCGTTTCCATACCGCCCTCCTTGTGCTGTCGCCGGAACAGTACGAGCGCCCCGGTTCGAGGTTTTACTCTAAACCGTTCGAATTGTGAGCGCAAGAAAAAGCGATCTGGGGGCGGGCGGGAAAAAAACCGCGTTCGGCCTCCCTTCTTTGCGTATAATAATAAGCCATGAAAGCAGGGGGGCCGATAGCGCTGCCGGGGATGGGGCCGAGAGCCAATCCGCCTCGGATGATAGTCCTTTCGTTCCTGGGGATAATCCTGGCGGGGACCATCGTACTCATTCTTCCCCTGTCGACGGTTCAGCCGGGGTGCATGAACCCGATCGACGCTCTGTTTACCGCCGCGTCCGCAACCTGCGTCACCGGTTTGATCGTGGTCGATACCGGGACCTTTTTCTCCCCCTTCGGGAAAGCGGTCATTCTGATCCTTATTCAGATCGGCGGATTGGGCCTGATGACCATGTCCACTTTTTTCCTGGTGCTACTGGGGAAACGACTGAGCCTCCGGGAACGCCTGGTCCTGGAGGATACCATGGGGAACGTCCGGATCCGGGGCCTGAAGGGGCTGTTGCGGATGGTGGTCATGACCACGCTGCTGCTGGAAACCGCGGGAGCGGCGATTCTGACCTGGCGTTTTCACCTTTTTCACGGCATGGAGTTGAAGGAAGCCCTCGTCAAAGGGGTATTCCACTCGGTTTCCGGGTTCTGCAACGCCGGCTTTTCCCTGTTTTCCGACAACCTCATGGCCTTCGGCGAGGACTGGTGGGTCACCGGAACCGTCAGCGGCCTGATCTTCCTCGGCGGGATCGGCTTTCTGGTTCTGTTCAACCTGATCAACATCCGTTTCTGGAAGAGGGACCGGACCCGGAGGGGCAGGCTGCGCCTTCATTCCCGTCTGGCACTGCTGATGAGCCTCTACCTCTTCCTGGGGATGTTCGTTCCTCTCCTGCTCGGAGAATGGGACAACACCCTGTCGGGGATGCCCGTCAGCGAGAAGTTCAGCCGCACGGTGCTGCAGGCGCTGACGCCTCGAACCGCAGGGTTCAACACGGTTCCGGTCGACGAACTCAGGCCCTTCAACCTGTGGATAACTCTTTTCATGATGTTCGTCGGAGCTTCTCCCGGGGGAACGGGCGGGGGGATCAAGACCGTGACGTTCGTCGTTCTGGCCGCCGCCGTTTACGCCCTGGTGGCCCAAAAGAAGGAAGTGGTCATCTTCAGGCGGACCATTCCCCAGAAAGTGGTGCTGGAATCCCTGGGGATAGCCGTTATCGGGGTCATGGTCATTTTTATCGGGTGCGCCGCCCTGCTGCTGACGGAATTTCCCAACCAGACGGTGGTCAGCTCCGCGGGGCACGCCACCGACCTGCTCTTCGAGACCGTTTCAGCCTTCGGAACCGTGGGGCTGTCGGTGGGGCTGACTCCGCATCTGACGGCATTGGGAAAATTGATCGTCGCTTCCATCATCTTTCTGGGACGGGTCGGGCCCCTGGCGGTCGTGCTCATGATCGGCCGGGTGGCGGCGACGCCGGGCGGCAAGATCAAATACCCCGAAGAAATGGTGGTCGTCGGATAACCTGTGCTATGATCCCTGAACCTAAAAAGCGGAAAACGAGGGAGTTTCGGACATGAGGCAATTCGTGGTCATCGGCGCCGGGAGGTTCGGACGGTCGGTGGCGACCACCCTGGCCGAAAACGGGTGTCAGGTTCTCTTGCTGGATTCCGACGAGAACCGGGTCCAACAGATGGCGGAAACGGTCACCCAGGCGATTCAACTGGATGTAACCGATGAAAAAGCCTTGCAGAGCCTCGATTTGGGGGAGATGGACGTGGGGGTGGTGGCCATCGGCAGCAAACTCGAAGCCAGCATTCTGGCGACCATGAAACTCAAGGAGATGGGGGTAAAAACGGTGGTCTCCAAAGCCGGTAGCATGCCCCACAAGAAAATACTGGCCCGGGTCGGGGCCGACATCATCGTCTTTCCGGAACGGGACATGGGCGTGCGCACGGCCAACCGCCTCCTCTCGCCCGACATCACCGACTATATAAATATCTCCTCCGGCTACAGCCTGGTCGAGATCAGGGTACCCGAACACCTGGTCGGGCAAACGCTGGCCGAAGCCAATATCCGGGCGCAATACGGCGTGGATGTGGTGGCGATCAAACGCCAGAAACCTCAAATCGAAAAAGACGGGCAGACCGGGCTCAGCGAAGAGATGGAAATAGCGCCGTCGGCCTCGGAAGTATTCGCCGAGGGCGACGTACTGGTCGTGATCGGCAAGGTCAAGGATATCGAAACCTTCAGGATGGTTTGAGCATGGGCGCAGAGGGAACCGGAGCCAGGAAGGAACGCAAGCTGCGTAAAGCGTTCGAAGCGAACCCCGCCGGGGCGGAAGCATGTCTGGATCTGGGGAAATACTACTTTCTCAAGGAAGAGTTCGCCCGCGCCGGAGAGGTATATCGCCAAGGACTGGAGCATAACCCCGACTCCGTCGGCATCCTTCTCAACCTGGCCGTCACCCGGGAAGCACAGGGACGCTGCGAGGACGCCAAGAAACTCTATCTCAAAGTCCTGGAAGTGGACGCCAACAATCAATCCGCCCAAGAACGGTTGGAGCGCCTGACGTCCTTCTAGTCCCGGATGGAAAGAACCTTCCGGCAAACGATGAGAGCGTTGATATGGGCAAGCCTGCTGCTGGCGGTTCCCGGCGAGCCGGCGGCCGCTTCCGGGCAAGCCGAACGGACGTGGTGGGCCCTGGCCGAAGAGGCCGCCGGAGCGGGGGATTACGGCCGGGCCTTGGAGTATATCTCCCGTCTGGAGGCCGTCGGCCGGCGCGACCCGGGCCTCGACCGGGCTAAAAACGATCTTCTCTGCGCCGAAGGACACCGCCTGCTCCGACGTAAGAATTACGATGGAGCCCGAAGCCTGTTTCTGGAGGCGCTCGACCGGGACCCGACGCTGGTCGGGGCCTGGAAGGGATTGGGCGTCTCCGCCTATTTCCGGCAGGAGATGACGGACTCCCTCCGGGCCTGGGAAAAGGTTCTGGCTCTGGCCCCCGGGGACCGGGACGCCGCGGAATGGTCGAAACGGGTGAGAAAGGAAAGCCGGCTGGAGGGGGATCTTGATTCTTCGCGGATGGGGAACTTCATCTTCCGCTACGAAACGGAAATGCCCGCGGATACGGTCGGCGATCTGGAAACCTTCCTGCATCAGGCTTACCGGGAAGTCGGTTACGACTTCAACTACTACCCCGATCGGCCCGTCGTGGTCATTCTCTATCCTCCCGATCGGTTCCGGCGCCTCCACGGCACGCCCGGATGGGTGGCGGGACTCTACGACGGCAAGATCCGTTTGCCCTCTCCCGGGGGGGAGGGGGAAGGGGAGGATTTCAAACGGATTCTATGGCATGAATATACTCACGTCGCGGTTCACGACCTCTCGGGGGGAAAAGCTCCGATCTGGCTCCAGGAAGGGCTGGCCCAATATGAGGAGAACAAAGTGATTCCGGTCGAGGGAGAGGCCGGCGCAACACCGGCCGACCCCATCCCCTGGGACCGCCTGGACGCGTCCTTTTCGTTCGCCGGCAGCGCCGCCACGGTCAGATCGGCTTACCGGCAGGCATGGTCCCTGGTTTCGTTTTTGATCGACGAATACGGTTTCTGGAGAATCAACTCCTTCCTGGAACGGCTGCAGAGCTCGAAAACCTGGAAAGAGGCGTTCGCCGATGAATTTCTGATCAGCGCCGAGGATTTTGAGGATGATTGGGAGCGTTCCCGTTAGCATCGCCGGAGCGGCTCTGTCCGTTTTTTTCCTGATCGGCTGCGGATCCGGCGAGACCGACCGCGACGGGGACCGCAGACTTCTGAGGCGCCTCACCTGCCAGCTGCGCTCCGATAAGATCGAAGAAGTGCGCGCCGCGACCCTGTCCGTCACCGAGGAGGGGATCGAGCCCCTGTTTCCGGTACTGTTCGACAACGCTTTTCACCGAGATCCCCGGATACGTTTCATCACCGTTTCCGCCGCCGCGGCGGCCGGAGATCGGGCCTTCGCTCCGGTGTTTCTCAATGCCCTCGCCGACTCCAACAGCCTGATCCGCACCCGGGCCCTCAAAGGATTGGCCGAATCCGAATATCTGGAAGCGGCGCTTCCGATCTCGGACTGTCTGAAAGACCCCAGCCGCCAGGTGCGCCTGGGCGCCACCGCCGCCCTGGGGCGCCTGAAGGCACTGGAAGGCATCCCGCCGCTTCTGGAGCGGTGGAGGGCGAGCGGGAATACCCTGGAAGAAGCCACCGCCTGGAAGTCGTTACGGGAGATCTCGGGGATCGATCTTCCCCGTGAAATTTCTCTCTGGACGCGCTGGTGGGAACCGGTACGGGAGCCCTAGCATGGAAGCCGCCCTGATCGTCAACCCCACTTCGGGCCGGATCCGCTATCCCGCCGACATCGAGAAAGTCGAACACTGCTTCCGAAGAGCGGGCGAAGACATTACGGTCTTGGAGACCGAAGGCCCTCTTCACGCCCGGGAACTGGCCGCGCGGGCGTCCGAGCGCGGGTTGAACCCCGTCATCTCCATGGGCGGCGACGGAACCCTCAACGAAGTCATCAACGGGATCGCCGGCGGAAAAACGGCTCTCGGCGTCATTCCCACGGGCATCAGCAACGTATTGGCCCTGGAACTGGGCATTCCTTCGGAAATCCGCGCCGCCGCCGACGTCATCGTCGCCGGGGAGACCAGAACCATCGACCTGGCGGAAATCAACGGCCGCTTCTTCTCGCTCATGGCCAGCATCGGCCTCGACGCCGAAGCCTGCAGAACCGTCAACCCCGTTCTCAAACGACGCCTGAAACGCTACGCTTTTCATCTTTCCGGGCTCCGGGCCCTGTTCTCGTTCCGCCCCGGTCTTTTCCGGATCGAAATCGACGGAGGGGAAGTTCTGACCGGCGCCTCGGCGATAATTTCCAACGCCCGCTTTTACGGCGGCCGGCATGTCGTTACTCCCGAAGCCCGTGTCGATGACGGTTTTCTCGATATCTGCGTCTTCTCCCGAAAGGGGGCCGCCGCTTCCCTGCGTTACTTTCTGGGCGTCCTCAGGAAGCGAGTCCATGAATACCCCGACGTCTCCGTCCGCCGGGCCACGTCGGTCCGGATCGCAGACCCCGGACTCCCCATCCAGATCGACGGCGATTTCATCGGATTCACCCCCGCCGAGATCCGCATCCATCCCCGGGCCCTGACGGTTTTTTGCCCGGGGGTGAATAAATCACATGACTGATCGTCTAAAAGGTACCGAGGAACAGGATCAGGAAAGCGACGCCGAGGTCATCGCCGCCTGCCTGGGCGGCGAGGTCGACCGCTATCGAGTTCTGGTCTCCAGGTACAAGGGCAGGGTATACGGTATGGTCTACGGGATCGTATTCGACCACGGTCACGCCGAGGATATCGTCCAGGAGGCGTTTATCCGGGCCTTCCGTTCGCTCGGGGGCTTCAGAAAGCAGTCCGGGTTCTATACCTGGATCTACCGGATCGCCCGCAATCTGGCGATAGACTCGCTGAGGCGCCGGCGCCCGGAATTCTCCCTGGAGGAGAACCTGGAGATCTTCTCCTCCGCCGCCGGAGGGGGCCTGGGGCCGGCGGGTCGGGAGGCCGAGCGGGAAGAATTGCACGAACAGGTGAGGAAAGCCATGACCCTCCTGAAACCCGAACATCGAGAGATCCTTTTCTTGAGGGAGTGGGAGGGCATGTCGTACCGTGAGATATCGGAAAACATGCATTGCTCCCTGGGAACCGTAATGTCCCGGCTCCATTACGCCCGCCGCAGGCTGTCCGAACTTCTGGAACGGAGGCCGGCCGGGGCGAAGGGGAAGGGCAGGGGAGGGCGGTGAGACGTATGCCCGTCTGTAAAGAAGAATTGATCGACCTCTATCTCGACGGCGAACTCGATCCCGGCGCTTGCGGAGAGGTCGAGGAACACCTTCGCGGCTGCGCCCGTTGCCGGGACCTGCTGGCGGCGCGAAAGCGTCAGGCGGATGCCTACCGCGGCCTCATCGCCGCCGCGGTCGAAGCCGCGGAAGAGGACGCTGATTCCGTCTGGGATGCCGTGGCGGAGGCCATATGCCGCCCCCGCCGGATCCGGATCATCCGCCTGCGCGTCGCCGCCTGGGCGGGCGCGGCGGCGGCGGCGGCCGCCGCCGCCGTTCTCCTTCTTCACCCCGGAGCGGGAACGCCCCCCGCCTCATCCAGCAAGATACTCTCCCTCAACAGCCCGGGACACGATATAACCATCTATCAACCGCAGACCGGTTTCACGGTCGTTTGGCTGCAGGAGCAATCATGAGAAGATATCTGTCGGCAGGGGCCCTGGGTCTGGCTCTGATTTTATCCCGGACCGCGGCGGCCGAGGATCTCCCCGTCATGGTCGATGTCTTCACCGCCTCGGAAGAACCCGGAGGAATATCTCCCGAACTCGAGTATCTTTCCGCTCGGCTTCAGGCGACGCCTTTCCGTTTCAACAGTTACCGAGCCCTGGGCACCGCTTCCACGGAGATCCCCGTCGGGTCCGAAGCGGTCCTGACCTTCGATATCGGGGAACCCCTCCGGGTCGCTATCCGGGTCCGTTCCATCGGCAACGACGCTTCCGCCATTTCGGTGGGCCTTACCCGGGGCGATATCCGGCTCCTGGATTCGGAACTGGAACTGGGTCGCAACGGTACGGTCCTCGTCGGAGGGCCTCCTTTTGGATCCGGTTACCTCATGATAGCCATCTCCGAGCGTTGGTAACAAAACGCCTGCGGTCGGAGATCTCCCAACCTACGAGTTTTCATTTCCTCGCGCCCGCCGGCTCCATTGCCGCGCCCATGACGCCTTAGACTAGGGGCGCTTTCGCCCCCGAAGTTATTCAACCGACTATCCACAAATTACTCACAAGTTATTCACATGGAGCCTATCATCATCGCTGGCATAGCGTTATGGCGTTTTTGGCAGGATTTTGCTCCATGCTTAGTTTTACATAAGGTACATTATACGAAGTAGTGTCAGATCGACAAAATCGGCTTCCGCAGTTCTATCGACTGCTGTCTCGGAGTCAGGCGGATGCGCCCCGGCGGCGGAGCCACTCGATGACCAGATCCACTTTCTCGTCTCGAGGCAACGCCCTGCGGTTAAGCCAGCGGTATACGGTATCCCGGGATACGCCGCAGTGCGCCGCCAGGCTTTTCATGTTGGCATCGAGTCCCCGATGGAGTTTCCAGAAATCGATGAGCAGATCGGTTGTTCTGGCGGCGGGGTCCGGGTTCATGGCTCCGCAGTGGGCAGCGTGAAGATGAACGTGGAACCGGACCCGAGGCGGCTCTCGACGTGGATATCGCACCCATGCTGGTCGATGATCTTTTTCACCAGAGAAAGCCCGAGGCCGATACCCGAGAAACGCTGACCGACGCCGCGGGCCGACTGGTAGAATTTATCGAATATCCGGTCCAGGTCCTCGGGAGGGATACCCCGGCCGTGGTCCCTGATGAGAATCTCGATCCGGTGCAGCTTTTCCGGGGATTCCTGGAAGGGTTTGCGGGCCTTGATTTCGATGGAACTGCCGTCGGGACTGAATTTGACGGCGTTGTCCAGAAGGTTGATGAATACCTGAATAATCCGATCTTCGTCGATCCTGACCGGGGGAAGACTGGGCTCGACGCCGACCCTGATTTCGATATCGCGCTGCCGCGCCCTGCCCTGTTCCATTTTGACACAGTGGTCGATGACCCGTCCGATGTCGACCAGCGAAAAGGCCAGTTCGTCATGAGCGTGCGTGGAAGAAAACGAAAGCATCTGCTCGATCAACGCCGTCAGGCGCTGCAGGCTTTTGCTGCAGACTTCCAGCCCTTCCCGCTGAAGATCGGTCAGAACCCCGAGTTTGGAGTCGAGCATCATCTGCACATAGCCGCTGATCGCCATCAGGGGCGACCGCAATTCATGGCTGACTCCTGAGATAAATTCGGTTTTGAGGTCGTCCAGGGACTTCAATTCCTGATGCGCGCGCTTAAGCTGATCCAGGTTGAACTTGAGGTCCTCGACCAGGTAGATGTTGTCGATGGTGGAGGAGAGGTCGTCGGCGATATTTTGCAGTATCCCCTGGAACTCGGGCGAGCGGGCGGTTTCGTCTTGAAAACCGGCATAGACCGCCCCCAGCAAAGTTCCCCTCACGGTGAGGGGAATGGCCAGATCCGTGGTCATCTTTCTGGCTACGATAAACCGTCCGAAATCGGTCTCGGCGCTGACCGTGCGGGCGTCGCCCGTAGCCATGATCTCATCCCGGAGGCAGACACCAACGGTGGCCCCCACCGGGTAGAACTTCTCCTCGTCCCCCGGAGGGAGCATGGGAATATAACGAAAAAACTTATCGGGGATATTCCTTCCCACCAGCGCCAGACCGACCAGGTGCCAGGGCCACAGGGGATAGTGTTCGATTCTGGCTTTGAGAATTTCGACGGCTTCGGCGATGCCGGAAGCGGTGTTCAGTTCGTGGGCGACATGACCGAGAAACCCTATCTTCTCGATATTGCGGTAGATGTTGATCCGCATCTCGTCGATGCTGCGGGCCAGCATCCCGACTTCATCGGACGCCTGGCTGTAGATGGGCTCTGAAAGATTTCCTTCCCCGATTTTTTTGGTCTGTTCCGCCAGAATGCTGAGCGGCCGGGTTATGGAAAACACTACCAGCCAGAGCACGATCAGGGTGAAGAAGAAGACCAGACCGGCGACTTTGAGCTGGGTGCCGATAATGCGGTTTTCGGCGGCGTTCAGGCGCATTTTTGAGAGTCCGATGACGATGGTGCCCAGCTTCCCGATGGGGGCGTCGAGAACGATGTCCTCCCGGGTTTGATACACTTCTTCGGAGGGAACCGGCAGTTCGCCGGTTTCCAATGCCTGGCGCTCGTCGCGGTTGAGCCCGCGGGCGGTGATGATCCTTCCCGACCGGTCCAGGATGGCCGCGTATTCTATGTCTCGGAGACTGGCGGCGGATTCGACGTACTGGTTGAGCTTGCGGTTATCGACGTCGAAGAAGCCCTGATAGGCGGAAGCCAGTCCGACCACCTTGCCCAAACCGTCGGCCATCTCCTGCATCCCCAGACTGAGGGAGGAGCGGAGCTGTTTGATCGAGAACACGCTGGTGATGACGATCAGAAATACAAAAGCGCCGACCAGGAGAATGGTGAGTTTGACCCCCAGGCCCAGGTAATGCCCGTGGCCGGTTTTTGTTCGTGCTTTGACCGTGTCGAGAGCTTCGGTCATTGTCGCGCCTTTATCTGGGGAAACCCCACCGGGAAGGAGGCCAGTAGATCATGAAAACACTCCCCACCAGGTTGCGCTCGGGGACGAAACCCCAGAAACGGCTGTCCCTGCTGTTGTCGCTGTGGTCGCCGAGCATAAAATAGTAATCGCCTTCGACGGTGTATTCCCGGGCGCCGGTGCCGTCGATCAGCACCTCCCCTCCCCTCTCCTGCACCCGGTGCCCTTCGGAAGCGATCAAGCGCCGCCAGTAACCGGGAAGAGGAACGCTCAACGGCACCCTCATTCCCGCGTAGGGAACCGTGACCTTGCGGCCGGCGGCCCCCAACGGTCCGTCGTTGGTATAGTATACCTTGGAAAACGGTTTCGCCGCCAGGGGGCGCCCGTCTACATAGACCTTGCCTTCCGAAATTTCGAGGGTTTCGCCGGGGAAACCGATCAGTCGTTTGACGTAATCCTGGCGCTCGTCCTCTGGGTAATGAAAGACCACGATATCCCCCCGGCGGGGCGAACGCAGTGCCGGAAGCTGCAGGTAAGGAAGGAGCGTAGACGTGAACGGAATCCGGTCCGGAGTTTTGGCCCCGTAGAGGAACTTGTTGACCAGGATCCGGTCGCCCATCCGGCTGTTCCGGAGCTCCACCTTGTCCCGCGGACAGATTTCGTCGTAGTACCCTCCGTGGTAACCGCACACCGGACAAACGCGCTCCACCCCCAGCAAGGTCGGCTCCATGGACCCGGTCGGGATCTTGAACGGTTCCACCACGAAGGTCCGGAGCAAGAAAACCACGAAGAGGGCCCAGAATATGCTTTCGGCGTACTCTCTGACCTTGCTCTTGCGGTAACCCTTGAACTCTCCGTCGAGCAGATTCACGACCCGGTTGAGCGCTTGGCGGGTTTCCTCGGGTTTTCCCCGGCGCAGCGACTCCCTCAGGTTCCCGGCGGCTTTTTCCAGAAGCTGAATCTGGCGGTCGGAGAGGTCCGGGCGGCGTCGCCTCAGTATCCAGCGGCACGAGCGCAGCGCGTCCCGCGAAGCCTTTTTGACCCGATATCGCGCGATAATGGTCATGGCTAGGTAGGCAGCAGTTCATCCGGCGTCAGGCCGGCGCTCTCCGGCGGACCGATCAGAGCGGCGCAGGAGCGCCCGGGGCGGAACACCCGGTTGGCGACCCTGACGATGTCCTCGGACGTGACCCGGTTGATATTTCGGAAAACCTGCTCCGGAGTCATCACCTTGTCCGCGCAACAGAGGTTCCCCCCCAGCCAGAGCATCCGCGAGGAGGTCCCTTCCATCGAAAGGGCTTTCTGGCCCAGATAATATTCCCGTGCCCTCGTCAATTCGCGGGCGGAAATCCGCCGCTCCCCGATCCCGGCCAGTATCCGGCGGATCACCTTGACCGTGGGACCGACTTTTTCGGGGGGGAGACCGGCGGTGAACACCAGGGCGCCGCCGTCGCGGTAGGTATCGGTTTCGGAACGGATCGAATAGACCCATCCCCGTTTTTCCCTGACTTCCTGAAACAGCCGGGAACTCATGTTTCCCCCGAGGATGATCGAAAGCAGAATCAGGGCCTGGCGGTCGGGGTGGCCGCGGGAATAGCCGGGGAAGCCGAAAGCCAGGTTCACCTGCTCGACCTGCCGGGTATCGACCGCCACCCGATCCCGGGTCCGGTTGAAGACCGCCCGGACCGGTCCGCGGAGGCGCCGCGGAGAACCCTCCCCCATGCGCTCGCCGACCAAACGTACGACCTCGCCGGGCTGGAGAGCTCCGCAGGCCACCACCGATATCCGGGAAGGCGCGTAACTGCGGCGGTGGTAGGCCGCGATGTCCTCCCGCTTCATGGCGGCGATGGTGCCGGGCGTTCCCAACAGCGACCGGCCCAGAGGCTGGCCGGCCCACATTACCGATTGGATCATCTCATGAATATGGTATGCGGGGTTGTCCCGGTACATCCTCAATTCCTCGAGGATGACCCCTTTTTCCTTGTCGATTTCGGCAGGATCGAGGCGCGGAGCGGTCACCATCTCCAACAGCACGTCGATGGCGTCTTCAAGGTGGGTTTTTCTTACCCGGGCGAGGAAACACGTACACTCCTCCGAGGTGAACCCGTTCAGGGTACCCCCGATGCCCTCGATGGCTTCCGAAATCTGCCGGGCGCTTCTGCGGCCCGTCCCCTTGAAGAGCATATGCTCCAGAAAATGGGAAACCCCCTGCAGTCGCCCGGGCTCGTGCCTTCCACCGGAAGGAACCCAGACGCCGACCGCCACCGACTCCATGCCCTCCATCCGATCGCAGAGAACAGCGGTCCCGCAGGAAAGTCGTTCGAGTACGGCTCTAGACACGACGTCTCCATTCCAGGTAGGAAGCGAGAATGAGTGCCGCCGCCAGGCGATCGGCGGTACGACGGCGGCGGTCCCGGGAAAGTCCGGCCTCGATCAACACCCGTTCGGAGGCGACCGAGGTCAGCCGCTCGTCCCAGTAGTCGACGGGGCGCCCGGTGCGGCCCTGGAGCCGGGCGCCGAACTTCCGGGCCCGGGCGGCCATGGCCCCCTCGCTTCCGTCCATGTTCAGGGGGAGGCCGATCACGACCCGCTCCACTTCCTTTTCGCCGAGCAGCGCCTCCAAGCTCTTCAATGTTTTTCCCAAGCTCTCCACTTCCAGGGTTTCCAGGGGCTGGGCGGTGATTCCCAGGGGGTCGCTCAACGCTAATCCCATGCGTTTTTCCCCATAGTCGATTCCCAAAATCCTTGTGGCCGGAGGGGGCATGCTCCTACAGCAGGTCCGTCTTCCCCGCCTTTTTCAGGCCCGCTACGATCTCCCTGACTTCCTGGCTCCGGCCCCGGGGACAGACCAGGACCGCGTCCCCGGTGGCGACGACGACCAGGTCCCTCACCCCCTCCAGAGCCACCAGCGGGCCGGTGCTGAAAGAAAGGCAGCCGGCGGCGTCATGACCGAGGAACGATCCCCGGCACCGGTTGCCCCCCGGCCCGGGGGCGGCGGGGAGGTGGGCGGCGAGCGCGTCCCAGGAGCCGACGTCGTCCCAGGAAAAAGAGGCGCCCGTCACCAGGACTCCCCGCGCCTTTTCCATAAGCCCGTAATCCACGGAAACCGACGGCAGGCGGGGATATACTTCCCGGAGAAACGATCCGAGCCGGCGGGCGGGAAGATTCCGGTAGGGGGCCAACCCCTTGACGATGGCGGGGAGGTGCTCTTCCGCCGAGGAGAGAAATGCGGCGACGGTCCACACGAACATACCGCTGTTCCAGGTATAGCGGGGACTGCGCACCAAGCGCCGGGCTCGGGCGAGATCGGGCTTTTCGATAAACCGTTCCACCTGCCAGAATTGCCGGGGCCCGGAAATAACGGGCTTGATCCCCCGCTTGATATATCCGTATCCCGTGGCGGGCCCACGGGGCGAGATGCCGATGGTGACCAGGCGCCCGGTCTTTTCGGCGACGGCGGCGCAGGAGCGCAAGGTGTTGCGGAACTCCGAGGCCGGCGAGATGACATGGTCGGCGGGAAGGACGAGCATGGTCGCGGACGGGTCCACCCGGGCGATGGCCAGAGCCGCCAGAACGATGCAGGGAGCGGTGTTCCGCCCCACGGGCTCGCTGATTATCTGCTCACCGGGAACCTCGGGGAGCAGCGCCCCGACAGCGGGGGCCTGGTCTCCGGCGGTGGCAATCCATATCCGCGACGGAGGGACCAGGGGGGAAAGCCGGGAAACGGTGGCCTCGATCATGGTTTTTGCCCCCACGATCCGCAAAAGCTGCTTCGGGGTTTTTTCCCGGCTCAACGGCCAGAAACGTTCCCCCTTCCCTCCCGCCATAATCACCGCGTGTATCATTCTTCCCTCCCCTCCCCTTCCGCCCGGTCCCGGGAAAAGGCGCCCGAAACCCAGAAAACCAGAACCGCTCCCAGAAGAAAAAGACCGATCTGAAGAAAAAAACCCAGCCAGTTCCGGGCGGTCCACCCTCCGGGACCGACCGGGGCATGGTCCTGACCGAAAACCATACCGGCGGCATTATCCAATACCGCGATCCCGGCAATTGTCAGCGCCAGCGCTCGCATAAGTTGTTCAGTATAGACCAAACCCACGCCGGCGCAAACCGCAATCGAGAAGGCGGTGGAAATGCGAAGAGGGGTCGGACCGCTCCATCCCCGAAGCCCCCCCCTCCCCTACAACCAGAGTTCCCCCTTGGCCACGGCCCGGTCGAGTGCCTGCTTCGGAGTAAGCTTGAGCAGCAGCGCTTCCTTGACGGCGTCCCCCAGATATTCCCTCACCCGGAGCCATTGCGCCATGCGCGGTTCGAAAAACCCATACTCGAGGGCGCGGATGGGAACCGCCGTCGAAGGTTTTTCCGCGATGGCGCTTTTCATCACCGGAAGATCGAGCGCGGAGCGCCGGACGGGAACGTAGTTGGTGCGGATCGACCATCGGGCGGTCTGCTCCGGAGAGGTAAACCATTTGATGAAACGCCAGGCCGCTTCCTGTTTCCGGCGGGAGGAACGGGAGAAAATCACGATGTTGGTTCCGTAGACCAGCGAACCCGGGCGTTCTTTTTCCAGAAGCGGGGCCATGCCCCAGTCGAAGTTGAGCTGCTTGGTCATGAAGGAACGGGACACGCAGGAAGCGACGATCATTCCCACGTTCTGGGCGGCGAAATCCACCTGGTGCTGATATCCCCCCAGATAGAAATCGGCGGCTTCGTAGGTGCGGACCAGGTCGACGAGGAAAGAAAGCGCCTCCACCCCCCGTTCGGAATTGAAAGCCATCCTGCCGCTTTCGGGGTCGATGATGCTGCCTCCGTTCTGAACCAACAGGCACTCGAAATAGGTGGCGTGGTCGGTAAACTTGTGCCCCCATTGATCCGGTTTCCCGTCGCCGTCCAGGTCGCGGGTCAGTTTCCGCGAAACCTCGACGAACTCGTCCCAGGTCCGGGGAGGAAGGTCGGGGTCGAGGCCGGCCCGGCGGAACATGTCCCGGTTGTAGTAGATGACGGGAACGCTCTTGTTGAAGGGGAGCGAGTAGAGTTTGTCCAGGTAGAGGCTGTCGTCGATGAAGACGGGGTAGAAATCGTCCAGGTCCTCCTCGCGGAATTCGGGGTCGAGTTCCCCGAGATCGACCAACGCCTCGCCCCCGAGGAGCGTCGAGATCCAGGCTTCGTAGGCCTGAGCCATGTCGGGCTGGTTCCCGGCGATGATCGAGGCCAGCAGTTTCTGCTTCAGGGCCTCGTAACTGCCCATGCTCTCGGCGCGTATGAACGATTCGGGATGGGCTCGGTTGAACTCGTCGATCATCTCGCCCAGAACTTCCCCCAGCGGCCCCCCCATGGCGTGCCAGAAGCGGATTTCTACCTTTCCTTCCTCCGGTCCTCCTTCCCGTGACGCTCCCGAACAGCCGCAGCAGAGAAGGAGAACCGCCAGCAGGGTGCCTATCGCCGGTCGAATATTCACCGCCCGATCAGTCCTTCATCCCCGAGCGGGTGATTCCTTCGATGAACTGCTTCTGCGCCAGGAAAAAGATGGCCAGAAGCGGAAGGATCGAAAACGTCGAGGCCGCCATCAACAGCTCCCATTCGGTCCCGCTTTCCTGGTTGAAAACCGCCAGACCGACCTGCAGCGGGCGCATTTCCGGCGTGTTGGTCATGACCAGGGGCCAGAGCAGGGAATTCCAGGTCATGATGAAGGTGAAGAGGGACACCGTGATCAGAACCCCCTTGGAAAGAGGGAGCACGATCTGAAAAAGCGTGCGCAGCTGCGAGCACCCGTCGATGCTGGCGGCGTCGAAAAGATCCTGGGGGAGCGTTTCGAAATGCTGGCGCAGAAAATAAATCCCGAAAACCGCGGCGATGAAAGGAACGATGAGGACGTAGTAGGTGTTGATCCAGTGCAGGGAGGAAAGAATGGCGTAATCGGGAATGAGAATAACCTGCTTGGGAACCATCATCGTCGCCAGCAGGATCATGAAAAGCCCCTCCTTGAACCTGAAACGCATCCGCGCGAAGGCGTAGGCGGCCAACGCCGAGGTCAGGATCTGCCCGGCGGTCACCCCCAGCGACATGACGATGCTGTTGAGAAAGTACCGGCCGAACGGCGCGGACAGCCAAGCCCGGACGTAATTGGACCAAAGCAGACGGCGATAGATGATTTTTTCGGGGGCGACCTCGAACCGACGCCCGCGGAATTCCCCGCCGATGACCACCACCTCCACCTCCCGCTGGCGGTAACGTGCCGAAGCCCCGACCTCGTCCAGGGTTCGCTTGAGGGCCGCCAACGACTCCGCGGCGGGCCCGCCGACGGCCGCTTTTCCCAGGGTTTCGTTCCAGAGCGCGTCCAGTCCGGCCCCGGCGGCGACGCGGGAATCGAACTCCAGAAAAACATCGGGCAGGCCTTCCAGGTATCGCTTGAAAGCTCCGGCCAAGACCGCGGCCTCCCCGGATGCGGGGCCGAGGGAAGCGACGATGCCGCCCTCCCCCAGCGAAAGCTCCCGGCGCAGGTCCGCCTCCCAGGCGAACTCCACCTGTTCCTCGCTCCCGCCGTACTCGACATACTTTTTCAGGGAAGGAACGAGGCGGATCTGGGAGGAGAGCACTTCCAACGGCGATTTCAGGGAGGTCGACACCATCCAGAGAAAGGGGGCGACCATCGCCAAAGCCCCCCCCGCCAGCAGCAGATACTTGATCGGTTTTCCGAAACCTATCTTCATCGCCGCGCCTTTCCGGCCCCGGCGCTTTGCGCCGCGGGGTCCTCGAAATCGTGTCTTCTCACCGCCTCATTCCCCGGTATTCCCCGTTCCCAGAATCCGGCGTTGGAGCAGGGTGAGGATGAGGATGATAAAGAAAAGGGCGTAGGCGATGGCGCAGGCGTACCCGAAAAGGTTGCTGGAGAAGGCGGTTTTATAGAGATAAAAAACGGTGGTGGTGGTGCTTTTCAGGGGTCCTCCGTCGGGCGTGAGGATGTAGACGGGGATAAACATCTGAAAAGCGAAGATGGTGGAGATGGAGAGCAGGAAAAGCGTGGTCGGCATCAGTTGGGGCCAGGTGATGAAACGGAACTTGCCCAGAGAGTTGGCGCCGTCGATTTCCGCCGCCTCGTAGTAGGAGGGGTTGATCTCCAGCAAGCGGGTAAGGAAGATGAGGATGTTGAACCCCATGGTCTTCCAGACCACGAAAATGACGATGGCCAGGCGCGCCCAGCCCGGTTCCTGGAGCCAGCGGATTTCGGTAAGCGAGGCCGGGATCAGCCCGGGGAGAAGATCCGCCGCCTGTTTGATCACGGCGTTGATCAGGCCGCGTGGCTGAAAAATCCCTCTCCAGACGATGGCGATGGCCGTCATCGAAGCCACGTATGGTATGAAGTAGGCCGTCCTGAACCCCCCCAGGAAGCGGATGCCTTTGCTCAGGAGGATCGCCACCGCCAGAGACGCCCCCAGTCCCAGCACGATCGAGCCCAGGGCGAAGATGGAGGTATTGAGCAGGGAGAGCCAGAAGTCACCGTCCTGAAAAAGGATGATGTAATTGCGCAGCCCCACGAATTGGGGGCCGGCCCGGTTGATCATGTCCCAGCGGAAAAAACTCAGGAAAAAAGCGTAGACCATGGGCAGAAGCTGAAAGACGAGGATGACGACGAAGGCGGGGAGAATGTACAGATACGGAGCTAAACGGCGGTGCTGGCGGCTGGTATCGGTCAAGATGTTCAGCCCTCCCGGTCCGGTCTTTCCGGACCGGGAGGGCTCTCGTTCCCGGCTATTCTTCCAGCTTCTCGACGGCGGTCCCGCCGATCTTGAGCCTGATGCTCTTGAGCTCGTCCGCCACCCGGAAGAAGACGATGATCAGCTCCAGGTAAATGCGGGCGATCAGCATCAGAAGCAGATAGATGATCGGGGAGAGGATCAGGATCACGATCCCCGCCAAAACCCCGGTCTTGAAGCCCATGACGATGATGGCGATCGTCCAGATAGCGTTGAAGATCATGGCCAGGATCAGGAGCGCTTTGATGACTCTGACCGTGACGAAGTTCTCGAACGAGAGATCGAAGATCATCCCGATCAAGCCTTGCTTCTCCTCCATGGTATCCTCCTTGGTTAGCTGCCGGCGCCGCCCGTCGGCGCTTAGGCGTTGATAATTTCCAACTTCAATGTTTCGGGGTCGATCCGCCGGTAATAGCAGTTTCTGGGTTCTCCGGCCGCGTTGCGGGTGTGGCAGATGCCTCCCCGGCGGGGGCGCACCCGATAGACCAGGGAATTCTGCTCGCAGTTCACCAGGGCGTCCACCAGGGCGAAGGTTTCTCCCGAGGTTTTTCCCTTTTCCCAGAGCTCGTTGCGCGACGTGCTCCAGAGCACCAGGTTTCCGCTCCGGCAGGTTTCGTGAAAAGCTTGCTCGTTGGTGTAAGCCACCAGGATGATCTCGCCGGTGTCGGCGTTCTGCACCGCGACCGGAATTACATCCGGACAGGCGGACGCCACCTTGGCGATTTTGCTCCAGTCGAGCGTCAGCTCGGTTCCTTCTTCACGCTCGTTCATTTCTTACTCCTGTAAAATTTCAGTTTACTCCGGGAAAGCCCGAATCGCCATCAAAAAATGACAATTCCGCCTTCCGACGATTTTCCCGGAGCTCTTTCCCGTCAGCCGACGGCCAGGGCGGCCCGGAGGTCGAGGGTCCCGTCGTAGATCGCCTTCCCGGTGATGACCCCCTCCAACCCCTTGCTTTCCAGGCATTTCAGGTTGCGGATGTCTTCCAGGCTCGATACCCCGCCGGCGGCGATGACCTTGAGACCGGTAGCCTCGAGGAAACGCTCGATCCCGGGCAGATCCGGCCCGGCCAGGGTTCCGTCGCCGGAGACGTCGGTGAGCACGGTCGATGCGTATCCCATCTTCCGGAACTCGATCCCCACGGTTTCGGCCCCCGCCCCGGCCCGTTCCGACCAACCTTGCAGCAGCACTTCCCCGTCGCGGGAATCGATGGAGGGTATCACCCTCTTCCCGAACTCGCGGACCGCGGCTTGGGCGAAATCGGGGTCCCGGACCGCCCGGCTGCCGACGATAACCCGGGATATCCCCGCTTCCAGGAGGGTTTCGATCGTCTCCATCTTCCTCACACCGCCGCCGGCCTGGACCCGAACGCCGCTGGCGGCGGCGATGTTCCCGATCAGGCGGTGGTTGACCGGAAAACCCGCGAAAGCTCCGTCCAGGTCGACGACATGAAGCCAGGAAGCGCCCGCGGCCGCCCACCGCGCGGCCGCCGCCAGGGGATCGTCTTCATAGACCGTCTCCCGATCGGGACGGCCCTGGTAGAGCCGCACGCATCGGCCGCCTTTGATGTCGACCGCGGGATAAACGATCATGGAATCGCCCCCCTTGCCCCGCGTCCGTCAGGGGCGCTGTTTCCGGGTTTCTTCCTTGAGCCGCTGGATATGGCCCCGCCCCAAAGCCTTGACTTCGCAGCCGCTGCGGAAATAGCGCCTGACGTCGTCATCGGAGAGGATGCCGAAGCAGTCGATAACGGCGATCGGGCCGCCGGCCCAGGCCACGACCTCGTCCGGATCGAGACCGAGGTACTGGGAATGGGGAACCGCCAGGATCAGGGCCTCCACCCCGGACAGGGCGGCGGGAAGATCCTTGCTCACGCGCAGGTTCTGCAGTCCTTCCTGGTTACGGAAAAACCGCGACCAGGAGTGTCCGGGCGCCGGGTAGACGTCCTGCTTCTCGAATTCGTACCAGTGTTCCAGGTAGGGGTCGTGAACGCGGATCTCGGCCCCCATCTCGGTCAGTTTCCTTACCACCATCTCGCTCCCGCTGTAGCGGCTGTCGCCGACGTCCTGCCGGTAACTGGCGCCGCAGAGGAGCACTTCGGACCCCGCGATGTAGCGCCCCATGTTCCGCAGAGCGTCGCGGGTGAGTTCGGCCACATGCAAGGCCCGGGTGTCGTTGATATCGATGGCGGCCGGGGTGATCTTGAAAAGGCTGTCTCCGTCTTCGAAACCGAGAAGGTGACGATAAGCCCAATAGCCCAACCCTCCGTCCTTGGGCAGACAGTAACCGCCGATGCCGGGACCGGGGAAAATGATGTTGCTATGGGTGGGTCGCATCCGTACGGCCCGGATCACCTTGATCAGATCGACTCCGTTGCGTTCGGCGAAGACGCTCCATTCGTTGAGAAATGCCAGGATTACGGCCCGGTAGGAATTTTCGACGATCTTGGTCGTCTCCGATTCTATCGGTCTGTCCATGACCGTGAGCGGATAGTCGGCGGTGTTGAGGACCTCCCTGAGGAATTTCTCCACCCGGTCGCGGGCGGCGGGAGAGCACCCCGCACAGACCCGCCAGAAATCGCGGATGCTGGCGACGTAATTTCTTCCCGGCATCACCCGCTCGAAACTGTGGGCGAGAAGAGGTTCGGTGTCGATCCCCCGTTGGGAGAAGGCTTTCTTCAAGATGGGCCAGGCCACGAACTCGGTGGTTCCGGGAGCGACCGTAGTCTCGATCAACACCAGGCATTCGGGACGTATCCTCTCGCCGATGGTCCGGATCGTTGCTTCCAGGGCGGCCATATCCGCCTCTCCGGTCTTCATCCGCCCCAGGTCCTTTTTGACGAAATCGCACTGCACGTCGACCACAACGCAATCGGCCAACCGCAGACAATCGCTGTTATAGGTGGCGATGAGAGTCTTCTCCTCCAGCACGCAGCGGGAGATGAGTTCGTTCACCTCCGGATCTTCGGCCTTGACCGGAGACTCCCCCCGGTTGAGCAGGGGAATTTTCCAGTAGCTGCGCACGCTCGGGCGCTGGCAGCCGATGACGAACTTGCTGCGCTCTCCCCCCGGGCCGCGGGCATCGGCGATAATCGCGGCCATCACCGCGCCGACGAAGCCGACCCCCATCACCACCACCACTTCCTTCCCCTCTTTACGGGCCGCCGCCGCCAGAGATTCGAGTTGCCGGTATTCAGCGTCGTAATCTTCGGGGGCGGGAAGGGGGAAGCTCTCCCCCGAGGGACTGATCGAACAGCTTCGAGAATTGCGGGACGTCATTTTAACCGTCTCCTTTCCGGGTGGAATTTGGTTAAGTGTATCCGCTTAACCGCGCCATTGCTTCAAATTTTTCCCGATACGGGTGGCGCGGTCCCGGCGGGAAAATCCACGGTCCCGCCCCGGCCGGAGGAGGGAAAGAAAAAGAGAAATTCAGGCGGTTTTCAGGGATCGGGAGGGGAGAGCGGCGGCTCCCCCAACGTCCGCTTGATCGCCCGAATCAGGTCCGCGGTCGCGAAAGGCTTGGTCACCAATTCCCCCTCCGGCCACCGGTCGCCGCCGGACCACCCGGAGATGAAGACGCATTTCAAATCGGGGCGGACCTCCCGTATGCGTTCCCAGACTTCCCGGCCCCCGATTCCCGGAAGCACCATATCCATCACCGTCACATCGAACTCTCCCGGACCGCGCTCGAACGCCGCCAGGGCTTCCTCCCCGCTTCGGCAGGAAGTCACCCGATAGCCGGAACGCTCGAGGCTTTCCGCCAGGCCTTCCCTGACGATATCTTCGTCATCGACCAGAAGAACGCGTTCGCCGCCCTCCTCCCGGGTCTCGGCCGGCGGAACCGAGCCCTTCCGGTCCGGGCCGGGAACGCTGGGGAGCAGGATCGTGAAGACGCTCCCCTCCCCCATGGTGCTGGAAGCGAAGATCGAGCCTCCGTGGCTTTTCACCGTGCCGTAAGCCGCGGACAAACCCAGGCCGGTCCCCTTGTTCTTCTCCTTGGTGGTGAAGAACGGTTCGAAGATCCGTCCCAGGTCCCGGGGGGGAATGCCGGTTCCGGTGTCCGAAATTTCCAGAACCAGGTACTGACCCGGAGCCAGGTCGGGGTCGGGACAACGGCGCTTTTCCTCGCTCCAGGCCGAATCCCGGGTCGCGAACCGGATCGTCCCCCCGCGGGTCATGGCGTCGCGGGCATTGAAGGCGAGATTAAAGAGGACGTTCTGCAGATGGGAAAAACTCCCCCTGATGCAGGGGGATTTCGCCTCCAGACGCCGGTCGATGGCGATGGCCTTGTCCAGCGTCCTCTCCAGTATGGCGACCGTTTCCGAGATCAGCCGGTTGACGTCCACGACCTCCATCCGCAGGCGCTCGCGGCGGGCGAACGCCAGCAGCTGGGAGGTGAGGGTCGCCGAATGACGAACGCTCTCCACGATTTTCCCGGCGTAGGCTTCCAGGCGGGGACGGTCGGCCACGCCCCGGCGGAGGAGGTCGGCGAAGCAGAGTATGCCGCCCAGCTGGTTGTTGAAGTCGTGGGCGATCCCTCCCGCCATCTGCCCGATCGCCTGGGTCTTTTCATAATGCCGCAGCTGTTCCTCCATCCGCCGGCGTTCGTCGATGTCTTCGCAGACAACCACCGTATAGCGCTGGTCCCATTCGTCCTCCGGAATCAGCGAGACGCTCAGCCTCCCCCAGACCACCGTTCCGTCCTTGCGCAGGTAGCGCTTGTCGACGCTGTAACTGTCCCGTTCGCCCCGAAGCAGTTCCTGGTAAAGATCGCGGTCGATGGCGATATCGTCGGGATGTATGAACCGGGAGGCCCGCATGCCTATCAGCTCTCCGCGCCCGTACCCGAGAAAACGGCAATCGGCTTCGTTGGCCTCCACCACCCGCCCCTGGGGATCGACCAGGGCCATGCCCACGGAGGCGTTGTTGAAGAGGGAACGGAACCGGGCTTCGCTGTGCCGCAGAAGCGCCTCCCGGCGCTGGCTCTCGGTAACGTCCCGGACGATTCCGCAGATCCCGCTCACGGCTCCGTCGGCGCTCAGGATGGGAGTCTGGATGGTGTGGAAGGTCCGGGTCGCGCCCTGGATTTCCAGCGTTCGGACCGCGCTCACCGTTTCCCCCCGGGCGCAGGCGGCGTCGACTTCGGAGATGATCACCCCCATCGCTTCTCCGAAAACTTCGACGGGGGTCCTTCCCACGATCTCGCCGGCGGGACGGCCGACGAGTTCCGCCATCGCTCTGCTGACGAAGGTGTAGCGGTATTCGAGGTTCTTGCAGAAAATGGAGTCGAGCGCATGTTCCGAAACCGCCATAAGCAGGGCCTGGTTGCGCTGCAGGTTCTTTTCCGTCTCCCGCAGTTCGGAGATGTCGATCATGATTCCGCGCAAACCCGGCTTTCCTTCGGCGGTGGTGAAAGGATTGGAATAGATCAGGGCGGGGAACTCGCTCCCGTCCCGGCGCCGGATGGTGTATTCGTAAGGGGGCAGCTGCTCGCCGGCGAGGATACGGCCGATCCGGGAGGCGGCTACATCCCGCTGCTGAGGGGCCAGCAGCTCGAGTATGGAAACGCCCCGTTCCAGATCGCGGGGAGTGTAACCGGTAACCTGGAACCCGCTGGGATTGGTATAGGTAATGGCGCCGGAGCCGTCGGCCTCATAGACCGGCTGCGGGATCCAATCGGTTCCTTTGCTCGGTTCCTTCACAGGAATTATCCCCGCTCCGCCGGCCCCGGCCTCCCCCGGTTCGAGCCCGGGAAGGCCGCCTCAAAGGCGCCCCTTGGTCGAGGGGACCCCCGCGGACCGGGGGTCTTTTTCCACCGCGGACCGCAGGGCCCTTCCGCAGGCCTTGAAGACCGCTTCCAGGCAATGGTGGGGATCGTCTCCATAGGAGAGGTCGAGGTGAACGACCGCGAAGGCATGATCGGCCACGGCCCGGAAAAATTCCCGGGCCAGAGCCGTGTTGAAATCCCCGATCTTGATCCTGCGCATCTTGACCCGGTAGACCAGCAGGCCCCTTCCGCAGAGATCGATCGCCGCGGAGGCCAGAGCTTCGTCCATCGGAATCCAGGCCGACCCGAAGCGGCGGATTCCCTTCTTCTCTCCCAGCGCCGCCTTCAGTGCCTCCCCGAAACAGATTCCGATATCCTCCACGGTGTGGTGGTAATCGACGTCCAGGTCCCCGGAAGCCCCGACTTCGAGATCGATCGAAGCGTGGCGGGCCAGCAGTTCGAGCATGTGGTCGAAAAAAGCGATGCCGGTGGATATCCGGGTGCGGCCGGTCCCGTCCAGGCCCAGTTTGAGCTTGATCGAGGTTTCCGTGGTTCGGCGGTTGACGACGGCGGTTCTGTTTTTCATTTTTCTTCTCCTCCAGGGTGCGCCCCGGCGATCTCCCGCAGGGCGCCGATCAGGCGGTCCATGGCTTCCGGGGTCCCGACGGTGATGCGCAGGCAATCGTCCAGGCGGGGCTGGGCGAAATATCGGACCAGGATCCGCCGTTCCCGCAACTCCTCGAAAATCCGGCGCGCGGACGCGGGGGTGCCGGCGCGGACAAGCACGAAATTGCTGGAGGACGGAAAAACTTCGAACCCCAAGGCCTCCAGTTCCCGGCTCAGGCGCCCGCGCTCCCGGCGGATGGCGGCGACCGTGCGGCGCAGGTAATCCTGATCGGAGAGCGCGGCTTCGGCGATCGCCGCGCTGAGCCGGTTGACGTTGTAGGAATCCTTCACCTTCAACATCCCCGCGATCAGTTCCTCGGATGCCAGGGCGAACCCCACCCTCAACCCGGCCAGTCCGTAGGACTTGGAGAACGTGCGGAGAATGATCAGATTGGGGTGCCGGGCCAGCAGACCGAAACAGTTCTCATCGGCGAAGTCGGCATACGCTTCGTCGATCAACACCACTCCGGAAGACTCCTTCAGGACCCGTTCCACCAGTTCGAGCGGATAGGCCGTGCCCGTGGGCGAGTTGGGAAACGCCAGAAACTTGAGGCGGGCGGGAACGGAAACGAACTCGTCGGGCAGACCGAAGTCCGGGCCCAGGGGAACGCCCAGAGGAACCCCTCCCTGTATACGGGCCAGGACCGGGTAGAGACTGTATGACGGTTCGGGAAAGACCACCGTTTCCCCCGGTTCCACGAAAGACCTGGTAACGATGGTCAGGACTTCGTCCGACCCGTTGCCGATCAGGACGTTTTCCCGGGCGACGCCGAAGTTCGAGGCGATGCGCTCCCTCAGGCTGTTGAGGACGGGATCGGGGTACAGGCGCAGCAGACCGGGATCGATGGAGCGCAAGACGCTGAATACTCCCGGAGCGGGAGGATAGGGGTTCTCGTTGGTGTTGAGCTTCAGGTACTCGTCCCCCACCGGCTGGTAGCCGGGGACGTAGCCCTGCATCTCCTTCACCGCCGTCCGGAAGTAATTCATCGCCCCCCTTCCTCCAATCTCAGCTCGATCGAGCGCGCATGCGCCTCCAGTCCCTCCAGCCGGGCCAGCAGCGCCACCGATTCGGCCTCCTTGCGCAGCGCCTCCCGGCTGTAGCCGACGACGCTGCTTTTCTTGAGAAAATCGTTGGCGGACAGCGGGGAAAACGCGGCCGCGGCGCCCCCGGTGGGAAGGACATGGCTGGGCCCGGCGATATAATCCCCGACGGCCACCGGGCTGCTTTCCCCCAAAAAGACGGCGCCGGCGTTTTCGATGTTCTGCAGCACCGCTTCCGGTTTTCCGGTCACGATTTCGAGGTGTTCGGGAGCGAGCCGGTTGGCCAGTTCTACCGCCCGGGCGATGCTCGGAACCTTGACGAGAAACGCTCCCCGCTTCAAGTTCGCGGCGGCGATGCGCCGGCGAGGCAGCTCCTGCTCGGCCCGGCTCAGCTCGCGCGCGACCTCGCGCAGGAGCTTCCGGGAAGTCGAGATCAGTACGCAACTCCCACCGGGGCCGTGCTCGGCCTGGGCCAGCATGTCGGCGGCCAGCACCCGGGGACGGGCGGAGCCGTCGGCGATAATCGCTATTTCGCTGGGCCCGGCGGGCATGTCGATCCGGACAAACCCGCAAACCTCCATCTTGGCCAGGGTGACGTAGCTGTTCCCCGGGCCCGCGATCATCTCCGTCCGAGGGACGCTTTCGGTTCCGAAAGCGAGGGCGGCTATGCCCTGCGCGCCCCCGGCCCGGTAGACCTCGTCCACCCCCAGGAAGTCGGCCGCCGCCAGAATCCAGGGGTTCACCTTCCCCCCTGGCCCCGGGGGGGTGGCCAGGGCGATCCTGGGAACGCCGGCCACCTGAGCGGGAACGACCGTCATGAAAACGGTGGAAACCAGCGGGGCCGTGCCCCCGGGGATGTACAGGCCCGCCGAAGCCACCGGCGAAACCTTCTCTCCGAGCATGGCGCCGTCGGAACGTACGGCGGTCCAGTCGCGGGCCATGGCGGCCTCCTGGTAGCCGCGGATGTTGTCCCGGACCCGCCGGAAGACTCTTTTCACGGGTTCGGCCGCAAGCCCGCGCGCGGCGGTAAATTCGGCGCGCGCCACGCGCAGGCGACCGACCTCGACCCGGTCGAAGCGGCGCGTGTAGTCCCGCACGGCCGCGTCCCCCCGGTCCCGGACATCGGCCACGATCTTGCGGACCCCGGCGACCGCCTCCGGGGGAAAGGCGTCGACCCCGGATCGTTCCAGCGCCGCGGGCGGCTTCCCTCCCCTGTATTCCCGGATGTTCACGCTCCTCCCGCGATCTCCCGGTAGTGATCGAGAACCGCCATCTTGAGCATGTGGGTGACGGCGACGATGACGTCCTCGACTTCTTCGTAGGAATCGTTTTTGACGAGAATGAGATGATCGACCAGACCGGCGGCCTTGCCTCCTCCCTTTCCGGCCACGGCGGCGGTAACTCCCCCCCGTTCCCGGCCGTAGGCGAGCGCGTTGACCACGTTGGGAGAATTGCCCGAAGCGCTGAGCCCGATCACCAGATCCCCGCGCTCCAGATAGTTGGCCAGCGGCTGCCGGAAAATCTCCGCGTAATCGGCGTCGTTGGCCCAGGCGGTGAGGAGGGGAACGCAGTCGTTCAGCGCCAGGGCCTTGACCCGGGGGATGTCGGGATCGGCGGTCAGGCCCTTGGCCAGATCGCAGACGAAATGGGAAGCCGCGGCGGCGCAGGCGCCGTTTCCGAAAACGAATATTCTCCGTCCGTCGCGGACGGTTTCTCCCAGAACCCGGGACAAGCCGGCCAGCGCCCCCCAATCCAGGGCACAGATGGCCTGGCAGACCCGGGCCGCGTATTGCTGCAGATACTGCTCCATGTTCTTCGTCCTCTCGTGCCCCCGGGCAAACCGGGGGAAACCGGCACAAGTCTATGGGATCGGGAGCCCCCGAGTAAACGCCTTATTCGTCCCGGAAACCGCGCCGTCGGCGCGCCCCCGGTCAGGGAGGCGAACCCGCCCAGCGCCATTCCGGGCGGTCGAGCGCAGCGGTGCGGGCGTAGAGCACGGCGGTGATGCCGAGGCCGGGAAACGTCCTCCGGGAATACTCGCGGATCAGGCCCAGATCCCGCAGAGTCCGGTAATAATCGTTCCAGCTCTCGGCTCCCCGAACCAGGTGCATGTTGCCCAACCGCCGGTAAGGCGATTCTTCCCCGACCTCGAGCCCGAGGAAAAAGGCGCAGCGCGGATCCCAGCCGGTGGCGACCGGAAACGGTTCGGCGAAGGTTTTCCAGTGCCAGAGGTGGGGAGAGAGCGTTCCCAGGTGAGCGGGAGCGCAGAGAGCGTAGCGGGGATCGACGGTCCCGCGGACGTAGAGGTACACGGATTCGGTCCCCTCGGGGGGAGCCGAACGCGGGGCCCGGGGGTTGAAGTGCTCACGGGGGAAGCGCAGCCAGCGCGGGTAGGAGGCCAGCCCGAAAAATACCGAGTAATCCTGGTAGAGCGTGTCGAGCTGGAGGTTGACCGCGAGGGCGGTGTTGATCGTCTGCTTGCACAGGGAAGGGAAATGAACGGCATCGCCGGCCAGAAGCACCGTCGCCGCCGCGCCCGCGACCAGGCGCGGCTTTCCGGACAGCCTCCGCCAGGCCCAGAGGACCGCGGCGGCCGACAGCAGCAGCAGGGCCGGGAACTGCACGTAGATGAACCGTTCCTGGCTGTTGACGATCAGGGACATGGGAACGAACGACGAGAGAAACAGCAGGAGCAGAAACCTGCTCCGGAGCCCCCGCCAGCCGAGGACGCCGTACACGATACCCCCCAGGTACGCCAGGTAGACGACGGACGAAAAACTGTAGGCGTAGAGCAGGGCCCGGACGAAGAAGAGGTGGGTCTCCCAGAACGTCAAACCCATGGGGTTCCAGGCGCCGGTATCCCCGATCCGGTAGAAGAGCATCCCCAGCTTGGCGTCGCGCGGGGGGAAGGCGATCCAGAGACCCCAGGGGAGAAGGAAACCCAGGGCCGTCCAGGGTATCCCTTTCAGTATTCTTCGGCGGTCTTCCCGCTCCCCGCCGGGGAGCAGGCAGCTGAGCCAGAACGCGGCCAAGGCCACGCCCGTGAAAATTCCGTAGATATACTTGGTGAAATAAAGGGCCGCCAGCAGAACACCGACCAGGACAGCACGGCGGCGGCCAGGGCCGCGCCACGATCCCAGAAACACCGCGCACAGAAGACACGTCAGCAGCAGCCCCAGGTTCTCGAACATGGCGGTGGAGGACATGGTGTAGAACATGGGCGAAAGGGCGAGACCCGCCGCCGCCAGCATCCCCGGCGCCAGGGTTCTTCCCCCCGTGAAAGCGCGGCCGGCGGCGAAGACGGCCATGATCGCCCCGGCCCCCAGGACCGCGCTCGCCGACCGGGCCGCGGCGTAGGAATATCCGAAGACCAGGAGAAAGGGCGCTGAAACCCAGGAATGGAAAAACGGCCAATAGATCTGCATGTTCGTGCAGCGCCCGAATTCACGGAGATCCGCGCCCCCCAGGCTCCGGGCGATCAAGGCGCTCAGGGTGGAGTGGTGGGCCTCGTCCCAGCAGAACGGCCCCTGGGAGCGGATGAGGAAGAACCAGGTGAAGAGAAAGCTTCCCAGCGCCAGGACCGCGACCGCCGGCAGCGCGAACTTCTCCGGCCTTTTCGGATTGGCCGCCCCTTTCACTCCCCTCCCCTCCCCTTCAAGCCGAGTTTTTTTTCAAGAGCGCCGGTCAAAAGCCGGCCGCTGCGCTCCCAGGAGTAGGCCTCGGGATCGAATTCCCTCCGGGGCGGCGGCGTCCCGGAGAGAATCTCCATTATTTTCCCGGCCAGGCCCGGGACGGTGGGGGGACAGGCATGAAGATAGGGCGAAAAAATATCGGCGGTCTCCCCCACCACCGCCCCGACGACGGGCTTGCCCATCGCCAGGTACTCCCCCACCTTCAGCGAGGTCTTCATCCGGTTGGCGAGGTTGTCCCGCATCAAGACCAGGGCCACGTCGGCCAGGGCCAGGTAGGAGGGGATTTCCTCCTGGGGAAGCAGGCCGGTGGTGACGCAGCGCTCGAGCCCCGGCGCTTCCATCCTCGCCCGGCACTCGGCGAACAGCGGCCCCCCTCCGATCACCAGCAGGTTTGCGTCGTGGCGCCGTTTCATGACCTCGCCGGCCGCGCCCAGGATAAGGTCGATGTCCAAAACGCCGCCGGTGGTAAAAGAGGCCAGGAAGACCAGGACCGGGCCGGAGCCGAGCCCCAACCGCGCCCGCAGCTCGGGGTCGGGCGGCCGGGGCCGGAAAAGCTCCCGATCGATGCCGTGGGGAACCAGCGCCGGACTGCCCAGGCCCCGGCGCTCGGACCATTCCCGGATGTGGCGCGAGGGGGTCGTCACGCAGTCGGCGAAGCG
The DNA here is from genome assembly GCA_035380285.1 of bacterium. Classification (NCBI taxonomy): domain Bacteria; species bacterium. The sequence continues at coordinate 58,531 of DAOSXE010000002.1, forward strand.
GGGGAAAACGCGTTCGCACATCCAAACCAGAACCGAACGGAGACGCCCGGCTTGAAGAGGATACCCGAGATCGTCCCAATCCACCGCCACCGCCTTTCCCCTGAGTTTGGCCGCTACCAGCAAAGGAACGGTCAGGGGGGTGAACGTCTGCAGCAGCAGCACCCGGTACCCGCCGCGGAGAACGATCCTCATCCGTTTCCACGAAGCCCGGACAAGACCGGCCGGACTCGGGTCCTGGGCAACGGAAATGACGCCGGGATCGTCTCCCCGGTAATTGGACTCGACGTACGCCACCTTGAAACCGGCCCGGAGGAGGGCGCGGCGGAGGTGGCGGAAACGGTGGGTGGAGCCGTAACCGTCATCCATGGCGTTGACGGCCAGGACATCCGCGGGGAAGAGGCCCGGCGCGGCGGAGGCCTTCAGGGGCGGCCGGTCAGGACGGTTCGTTCTCATGGACGGAAAAATCGACGCTCCCGCGGTTGCGGGCGCTGCGGATCAATTCCCGCATCTTGAGCAGGTAGTAGCGCCAGAGGACGGTGTCGCCCCGGACCAGAAAGCGGCCGAGGTATCCCGCCTTGCGGAGCAGGCGGCGCGGGCTACGCAGGGTTCCTCTCAGAAAAGCCCGGACGGCGCGGCTCTCCGCTCCGGCCAGGAACTCGCCCGGAGTCTCGCCGGCGGGGGCGTAACGTCGTTTGCCGTCGAATTCGCTCCAGGCAACCGAACGTCCGGTGTCTTTGCGGAGCCGGTCATAGGCGGGAGTTCCGGGGAAAGGGGTCCGGTAGCTGATCTGGACCGAGTCCAGGGGGACGGTTCCGAGGAATGCAACGGTCTCGTCGACGGTCTCGGGAGTCTCGCCCTCCAGGCCGAACATGAACGAGGCATGGGTCCGGATGCCCAGATCGAAACAGGTCTTTACGATCTCTCTCACCTTGCCCAGGTCCACGGGTTTTTCCAGATGGGCGAGCACGGCCGGAGCGGCGCTCTCCACGCCGAACTTCACCCCCACGCATCCGGCCCGGGCCATCCGTTCCAGCAGGGGTCCGTCCAGGCCGACGGCGTCGGCCATGCAGGACCAGGAGACCCCGAGGCCCCGGGTTTCGATCTCCCCCAGGATACCCTCGACGTGGGAGCGGTTGATGCTGAAGGTATCGTCGTCGAAATATATCTCCCGGGCTCCGAAGCGTTCGACCGCTTCCTCCATCTCCCCGACCACGTAGCCGGGGGTGAACATCCGGTAACGGCCCGAGGCGTACATCACGTTCACCCAGAGGCAGTAGGAACAGCGGAAGGGGCACCCCCGGCTTGAATGAAGCTGGACGGCGGGCTTGCGGCGGTTGATGATGTCGAAATACGCTCCGGCATCGCTCCTGCGGTTGGAGGGAAAGAGGTGGCGGGCGGGATGCGGCAGCCGGTCGAGAGGCTCGACCAGGCCCGGAGACGGAACGACCGCCGGAACCCCGTCCCGCCGGTGGGCCACGCCCCCCACGGAAGCGGGGTCGGCGCCGGCCGCCAGGGCCCGCGCCAATTCCAGGAAATTCGTTTCGTACTCCCCCAGGAGAATAAAATCGATCTCGGGGTTGGCGGCGAGCACATCGGCGGCGAAGACGGTGACATGGGGCCCGGCCAGGGCCGTCCGGCAGCCGCTTTGTTGCCTCAGTCTCTTCGCCGTCTCCAGGTCGTAGTCGATGGTGGGCGTCGAGGTTTCGATCAGGACCAGGTCCGGGGAGAGGGCGGCCGCCTCCCGCAAGAATTCGGCCGGGGTCTGGTTGAGGGCGACCGAGTCCAGGACTTCGACCTCGAACCCGTCCGCTTCCAGGAGCCCGGCGGCGTACCCGAGAAAAAACGGGAACGGCAGATACGGCGAGGCCATCGAGCGTTTTTTGAAGATGGTGTGCGGCCAGCGCGACCCGGCTTTGATGAAGTAAAGTTCCTCGTCCCCCTTCTGGGGGAGGAGAATCGGGGGGTTGGCCAACAGTATTTTCATGGTTCGCCGCCAGACGTCTTCCAGTTGCCGCCGACCGGGTGGCGGCGGAAGAGGTAATCATACCAGATAAGGACGATGACGCCCTGCATCAACGTCATGTAGACGGTGAAGTTTCCGCCCGCGGCGAAAGCCGCGATCCAGACCGCCACCGCCGCCACCAGAGCCGCCCAGGGCCCCGCCGACAGTGCCAGCGAACCCAGGAACACCGCCAGCAGCAGCGGGAAAAAAAAGGGAAGCAGCCGCCGGACGAGAAAGGTCAAGGCGAAGAAACCGTACCGGGGGCGGAGCAGGCGGAGGTGGCGGACGACCACCTCCAGGGTGCAGCTCCCCCGTCGGCGTTTCTGCCTCAGCAGTTCCCCAACGGTGGGCGGCGCCGTCTCCTCCACCTCCGCCGACGGTTCCTGAACGACCCTGAACCCGCCCCCGACGATCTCCAGCGCCAGCTCGATATCGTCGACCGCGCTGGCGGGGTTGATACGCTCCACCAGGGCGCGGCGGAAACCGCAGAGCTGGCCGTACATAAACGGAACCGAGGAAAAAGCGCTTTCCATCGCCTGCAGGCGGTTCTCCTCGGCCAGGTATGCCCGTTCGTAGCCGGCGCTGCGTCCCCCCGGCCGCGCCCGCAGCCTCCCGCTGACCGCTCCGATTTCCGGGTCCCGGAACCGCCCCGCCAGGCCCCGCAGCGACCCCGGGCCGATGTCGGTGTCGGCGTCGGTCAGGACCACGACCTCGCCGCGAGCCCGTTCCAGGCCCCGGTTGAGGGCGCCGATTTTGCCCGAGGGCCGGGAAAGCCTGAGCAGCGTCGCCTCGGCGCCCGCGGCGGCGGCCGCGGTCCCGTCGTCGGAGGCGTCGTCGACGACGATGATTTCCCTCAGGGCCGCGGGGTAGTCCGATTCCGCCAGCTGCCGGAGTTTTTTTCCGATAACCGCCTCCTCGTTTCGAGCCGCCACGATCACGGAGATAAAGGGAGTGACCCCGTCCCCGGCGTCGGAACCGGCCCCGGACGCGGCCGCGGCCCGAAAGGACAGAACCGCCCGGTAGACGACAGGGAGAAGACAGATGCTCCCCGAAAGGGCGCATGCAACAAGCCAAACAACGTTCACATCATTCCCGTCCGGATCGAGCCCGGGACGGCCGGACCGCAAAACCCGGTTGCACCGCCGGCCCGGACCTACCCCCGGTCCCGGGAAAACAGATACGAAAGAAAATTTTTTGCGCCCCGGACCTTGCGGTAAAGATCGGAGAACGAGCGCGTATCCAGGAGGAAATGTAGCATAAAGCCGGGGCGCAGATAAAAGGATTTGAGCCCGCGGTCCACGTACGCCTGAATCTGCTCCTTGCTCAGCTCGGGGTACTCCACCACCGTGGCCTGTTCCCCGCCGTCCAGCCAATCCTCCCACGACCGCGCCCGGATCAGGTTGTTCTCCCGGCAGTACCGGTAATACTCGGTCCCCGGAAAAGGGATGGCCGCGGAGAATTGAAGGGTGTCGAGTTTGAGGGACCCGGCGAAGGCCAGGGTCCGTTCCATGCTGGCGACGGTTTCGCCCGGCAGGCCCAGGACGAAGCAGCCGTGCACCGACAGCCCCGCCCGGTGCGCGGCGCGGACGAACTCTTCGGACTGGGAGAGGGTGATGCCCTTCTTCATCCGGTTTAAAACCTCCTGGTCGCCGGATTCGAACCCGACCAGGAGTTCGCGGCATCCCGCTTCCTTCATCTCCCGGAAAAGATCGGCGTCTGCGGTATCGGACCGGGCGTTGACCGACCAGGCGACGCCGAGACCGCGGGACCGGATTTCCCGGCAGATTTCCCGGGCGCGGCGGCGGTCGACGGTGAAGGTGTCGTCCTCGAAAAAGATCTCCCCCCGGCGAAGCCGGGGCCAGAGGCGCAGGTCGTTCTCCATCTCGTCGACCACGTTTCCGGGCGAGCGCAGGCGATAACGCCGGCCGTGCATCACCTGGGGCCAGAGGCAGAAGCTGCACCGGAACGGGCATCCCCGGCCGGAGATGAGATCGAAGTAAGGGTATAGCTTGCCTCCGTCGAAGTAGGACATGACCTCCAGTTGGTGCCAGGCCGGAAAAGGAAGCCGGTCGAGGTCCTCGATCAGGGGGCGGGGGCCGGTATGTACGACTTGCTCCCCGCGCCGATACGCTATCCCCGGAACCCCGGCCAGGTCTTCCCCGGCGTCCAGGCAGGCGATGACGTCCCGCACCGCGTAGTCGTATTCGCCCCGGACGACGACGTCCACGGCGCCGGCGGCATCTTTCAGGGTTTCTTCAGGGAGCGCGCTGGCGTGCGGCCCCACCATGATCACCGCCGACCCCGCTTCCTCCTTGACGATCCGGGCGCAGTCGATGTCCGAATAGATCGAGGGGGTGGTAGAGTCCAGCACCGCGTACCCGGGGCGCTTCTCCCGGATCAGGCAACGCAGTTCCTCCTTTCCCCAGCGCCTCGCCGGGAAATCGTAGAGTTCCACGTCCATTCCGGAATTTTCCAGCACCGCGGTGGCGTAGGCGAGCCAATCCGGCGGGCGCAGAACCCTTCCCCGGGTCCGGGCCGCCCAGCGCTGGGTGCGGCAGAAATCGGGGACGAAGGGCTCGTTGATCACCGTTACTTTCATGGGAAATCCCCCGGGACCTTCAGAGACCGCGGCCGGAGAGCTTGCGCAGGTGCTTGTCTTCCTCCCGGTGAGCGATATTGATGGCATGGAGGACGATTCCGATCCCCAGCGAGATCAAGCCGACCAGGGAGAGGAACAGAGCCGAACCGAAAACGAAAAGGTTCCGGTCCGCGAGGCCGGCCGCGAGGAGCGCGGCGGCGGCCAGGTTCGCGCCCAGGAAGACGCAGCCCCCCACCGTCATCGGCTGGTGTTCCCGCAGGAGCATGAAGATGTTGAAAAGTATCCGGTAGCCGTCGCTGATCGTCTTCAGCTTCGAGCTGCTCCCCTCCGGCCGTTTCCGGTACTCGATGTCCCGGGAACGGATCCGGAACCCGTGCCAGACGCTTTTGATGTTGATCTCGGTCTCGATTTCGAAGCCTCCGGAGATCAGGTTCAACTCGTCGACGAGGGAGCGGCTCATGACCCGGTACCCGCTGAGCATATCGGGGATGTTGACCTTGTGGAGGCGGTAGGTGATGGAGCGGATGACCTTGTTCCCGAAAAGATGAAAGCCGGAAAAGGAGCCCGCCTGATAGATCTTGAGCCGGTTGCCGATGCACATCTCGCATTCGCCGGCGGCCACCGGCTCGATCAGGGCGCGAACGTCTTCGGCCGAGTAGGTGTCGTCGCCGTCGACCATCACGTAGATGTCGGCCCGGCAGCGCTCGAGCATGGTCTGCACCATGTTCCCCTTCCCCACCCGGGGATCGCGGATCACCGTGGCGCCGGCGGCGGCGGCCAGCTCGGCGGTGCGGTCGGCGGAGTTGTTGTCGCCCACGTAAATTTCGGCCTCGGGGAGCTCCCGGCGGAAATCCCCGATCACCCGGGCGATCGTCGCTTCCTCGTTGTAGCAGGGTATGAGCACGGCGATGTTCATTATCGTTTCCTGTTCGGTTCCGGTTGCGGCCCGGGAACCGGACGGGCCGCCTCCCAGTACGCCAGAGCGCAATAATATACCATGAGCGGGATGACCGTGAGCATTGCTCTGTTGATGGTCGTCCCCACCAGCAGCCATTCGAAAAAGGGTGTAAACACGAAGACCCCGAGAGAAACGGCCAGGGCCAGGAACAGGGCCAGGGCCGGCCAGCGCAGACGGTACGCCCGGTCCCGGATCAGGGCCGGAACGGAAACGGCGACGGCCAGAAGGAAATAGGGCCAGAGGAGGTTGTAGTTGCCGGTGTGGAAAAAATAGCGCTCCAGCAGGGCGAACGCCTGGGAGTGGTATTCCAGCACCCGGGCCTGGGCTGAAAGCCCCAGCTGAAGGTTGTAGGAGGCCTTGACCAGGAACCAAGGCAGGTTGGGGAGAAGGGCCAGGGCCAGGAAACCCAGGAAAAGGGCCAGCTTCCGCCGCCAGGCGATCCCGGCGGCGATCAGGACCAGCGCCAGCACCGGAACCGCGCTGCCGCCGAAGAGGGCCACCATTTCGTCCTTGGTGGACAGGCCGGCGGCGAAAGCCAGGGCGGAGACGGCCAGGAGCCGCCGGTCCCGCTCCACCGCGGCGCGGACCAGGTAGGCGATGCCGGCGAAGAAATACAACCCCACCGCCGCGTCGTAGTAGGCGAAACCGGCGTGAAAGGCGAGCAGGGGCACGCTCATGAGCAGGTACGAGAACACGGCGCCGAGGTGGGGCGGCAGCGAGCGGGAGAGGACCCCGAAAAACAGCGCGCCCAGGCAGAGATACAAGACGAGGGCGTCGAGGTTGACCAGTTTGTCGTTCCATTCCCCCGCCCAGACGGCCACCCAGGCTTTGAAGAGCGGGATCCCGTTGGGATAATGGGGGTTGGCCTGGCCCAGCAGATCGGGGTCGTCCCGGCCCAGGACGATTCCGCGGTGTTCGAAGTAAACCTTCCCCTTCATGTTCCAGAACGAGACGCTGTCGTCGAAATAACTGGGGCTGACGGCGACAAGATCCGCCGCCACCGCCGCGTGGACGCCCACCAGCACCAGGGCCGCCGCCGCCAGCAGGCGCCTTCCCCGCGAACGGTCAGGGGGAAGGAAAGGCGCCGCCGCCGCCCACAACGCCCGCCAACCGCGCCGCCGCCCCAGCGCCCAGACGACCGCCGCCGTCGGCAACAACACGGCGGCGGCGACCGGCCGGGAGAAGCCGACGCCCAGCACCCCCAGGTAGAACAGGTAAAACCCTACGGCCCCCATGCCCAGGACGACGGCGAGCGGCAGTTTTTCCCAGAGCGTCAGCCGGGGTCGGCGTCCTTCGGCCGCGGCGAGCAGAACCCAGCCGACCAGTCCGGGCACGAGGTAGGCGGCGGCGGTTTTGAGGAGCAGAGCCATACCGCTGTTCAATCCTTATTCGTCATCTTCGCGGAAGACATAGGTGTTTTCGTCCATCCTGGCCACGACGCGGCCCGGACCGGAAATAAAGACGGGCGCTCCCGGTCCGACCAGCCGGAGCCGGCGTGAGACCGGGTCCGGGACGATCTCGGGGTTGTCGTACATCAGGTGATAACGGATGTTCTCCCCGGGAACGATATTGGCGGCGGTATCGCAGTTGAGGCGGCGCGGGTAGAGGTAGTAGATCAACCGGCAATCGTAGGGCCATCCCTGGTAAAAATGGTACGAGGCGTCCCGGGGGATATGCTCCCGGGCGAAGTCGACCAGGCGGTAAAAATCCCCCAGCCCCGGATAGTTTTTTTCCCGCGCGGGGGGAGCCGCGAACTGCCGGTTCACCTCCCCGGCCAGTTCGACCATGCCGTACATCTCCCGGAGGTCGTAGAGCACCCAGACCGCGCCCAGAACGGCCGCGGTCCGAATGACGACGGCACGGACGCCCGCGCCGGACCGGACGCGGGCGATGGAGCACAGGATACCGATAAGAACGGCAAGGGCGGCAGCGGCCAGCGCCCAATCGATCAGGGGCAGGCCGTAGAGGACGGGACTGTTGAGGGAATTGACGGTCCCGGGGTGCAGGGGCCGGGGGGCCATGAATTCCCGCCACCCGTCGGAGAGGTAGGCGGGGAGGGAGAACGGCCGGATTTCCACGGAATCCAGTTCCACCCACCCCGGCGCGCCGTTGAAGAACAGCCCCAAACGGCCTGGAACCCCTTCGGCGGCGCCCGGCGGCAAAGGAAACCAGACCGTGTGGAAGCGGCGGTCGCGGACGGCCGTGCCCTCGCCCAGAACTTCGGGAGGGCGACCCGGTCCCTGGAAAAAAGCGCCCGCCAGGCGGGGGGAGAAGGCCCGGAAACGGATCCGCAGGTACCGGTCTTCCGGTCCCGCGCGCCCCGGAAGGAACACCACCGCCTGGTTCTGAGCCCAGAACCGGAAGCTTCCCCCCACGACCCCGGCGCCGGCGATCCCATCCCCGCTCCAGGCCCGCCCGTCGTCGGGGCGGTCGAACTCCCAGGAGGAGGCGCGGGCGGATGCGGGAAGAACGGCGCAGAACAGAGCCAGGCAGATTCCACGAGCCACTCTGGGGGGGAGACCGTCCATGTTATCCGTCTTCTCCTGACCTCATGCCTGACCCGGTACCCGTCCCGGGACCGCGGTTCCGTCACTCTAGGGGCTCGGCGCCGTTTTGGCAAGGAGCATCCCCGCCCCGGGACGACGGGCCGCGGGCTAGTCCGGTTTCAGGGCCCCGGGGCGCGAATAGAGCGGCAGTTCCACAAGCAGTTCCGCCGGCGCGATCCCCTGTCGGGGGAGGTAGTTGAGGATCATGGCCGTATCCAGGGCCGGGTTCAACCCGGTCCCGGACCGCCGGGCCAGGGCCAGGAGCCGGAGGTCGTAGCTGCCGGACGCCCCCGGGGGAAGCAGGATATTGGCCCGCAGGCGCACCCGCTCCCCGGCCCGCCAGCGGTAGGAGGGGTAAATGCGGTACGGGGCCATCAGCGCCTGCTGAACCAGAGGAGCGGAGCCGGAGGGGCCGGTCAGAAGAACGACCGGCAGCAAATCCGGCAGCGGGGCGCGGCGGACCATGAATTCGGCGCTGAGGCGGGCGACGGGGAAACCCAGTTCCTCCCCCCGATCGAGTTTCACCGCGCCGATTTCCAGCCCGGGCAGCCCCGGCACCGGCCGGAATTCCTCCCCGGCCGCCGGCGCCGGCGCCTCGACCACCCCGGGCTCGTAAGTCTCCCCCCGCCGGAAAAGAGCCAGGGAATTGACCGACGCCGCCAGGCGCCACCGTCCTTCCCGGAGAAATTCGCGGACCGATTCGTCCCCCCCGGGGGTGTAGAAGTCGTAAAAAGTGAGCCAGTCGTCGAAATCAACCAGGATCCACTCGGCTTTTTCCCGCGCGGGCGGGATTTCCGGACGAAAGTCGGGGTGGGTGGTAAAGGCGTAGAGGTGGTAGAAGTAGAACAACCAGGGACGGCTGGAGAGCTTGGGGGTGAAGGCGAAGCTGGCGATGACCGGCGCTGCGGCCGGGACCGCATCCACCATCCGGTCCCGAACCGCGTCTTCCCGGGTATATGCCCACGTTCTCCAACCTTGGGGAAGCTCGAAAAGCGGACCGAAAAACCAGGCGGAAAGAACCGAGGCGATTATCACCGCTCCCGCCAGGACCCGGCGACCGGTAGGAAGGGACAAGACCCGGAGAAGGTTCCTGGCCCCGAAGATCGAACCCAGAAAGACCAGGGGGGTGATGATGGAGGAGTATTGGTAATGAATCGAGTAGTGGGAAAATCTCTGAGAGAGCAGCCCCTCGGCCAGGCTGACGAGCAGAGCGGCCATGCCGGCGGGCGAGAAAACGGCGAGAAAAGCGACCGGAACCAAAAGATGCAGCAGATAGAGAAGCTTGGGCCCGGTGAAGACGGCCGAAACCACTTCGAGAGGATGGGTCAGGAGGTTGACGGCGATCTCTTGAGGAGAATTTCCCAACCAGCTGAAAAAGGCCATGCCCGCTTGAGAAGCGCTGGTCTGATCGATCACCGCCGGACGAAACGCCGGCTGAATCGCTTTCAGGCAGACGGCGAACCAGACGGCGGCGACGGCGATGGTCCCCAGTCCGACCCACGCCTGTCGACCGGCCCCGAGGGAACGGAGTTCGCGGGCCTGGATCACCGCGAAAATTCCCAGCGCCGCCACGGGAATAGCCGCGTCCTCACGGCAACTCAAGGCCAGCCCCACTAAAAGCCAATAGCCCCAGCGACGTCCTGAAACCAGGGCCCAGGCGGCTCCGAGCAACAGCGGGGTGGTCAGGGCTATGGGATGGAATTCGTAAAGACAGACGAAGTTCATGGCCGGAAACACCAGGTAGGCGAGGCCGAAGATCAGCCCGAAGGGATCTCCCAGGATTTTACGTGCCAGCAGGTACACCGGCCACGCCCCCAGCCCCAGGGCCAGCGCCTGGAGAGTGAGCAAAAAGAGGGGAGAACCCATAAGGGCGTACGTCGGCGCCAGCAGAATCAGGACGATAAAGACATGACCGCCGTTAAAGACCGTGGCGTGGCCGGGAGCCCCCCCCGCCAGGAAGCCGTGGGCGGCGTTCCAGGCGGTCTGATTAAGCAGGGCCAGATCGATGTCGCCGAAGGAGAAAGAACCGTATTTGCGCCAGGCAACGGCGGAAAATACCGCGAAAAAGACCAGTATCCCCGCCCCAACCGCGGGGAGATGCCACCGCTGTCTACTCCGTTGCCGGCTCCGAGTTTTCTTTTCTTTTCCGCCCAACCGCTACAACCTCCCTATCTTCGCCGCCGCAGGGGAAAGCCGATAAAAACCGCAGGAGATGATTTTCATAAAGAGTCTTGAAAAAAGTATACAGGTTCTTTTCCTGCAGGGGAGTCCGATAATTAAAATCGCGCCAGGCTTGGCTCGATACCAGCCGGCTCCTCAGTCGTGAGTTGGCCAGATCGGCCCAGCTGTTTCTTCCCTCCACTCCGACCTCCGCGGAAAATCCGGCGGCGCCCAAAGCCCGGGTCAGGGTCTCGGGAGTGAAATAACTGAGATGCTCCCGCGGCTTGAGATGGCCCAATAAAGCGGTGCGGCCGCGGTTCACCAGACGGGACGCCAGGTTGGGAACCCGGATATAAACAATGCCGGCGGGTTCGAGCAGAGTGCTGACGAATTTGAGCATCTCCACCGGCCGGGGCAGATGTTCGAGGACATGGATCATAACCACGGCGTCGAAGGTCTCCCCGGGGGGAAAATCCTCGATCCGGAGACACCGGCACGAAAGCCCGCGGCCTCGGGCATAGGATACGGCATTGGCGCTGACGTCCACTCCCTGGGCCCGCCATCCCCGCTCGACCAGGTATTCTACGAAAAAACCGTAGGAGCAACCCACCTCCAACACCCGCGAACCCGGGGCCGCTTTCAACCGCGATTCCCAGATGCCGAAGCGGCGGCGGAGACCGCGGCGGGGGCGGCCGCTCGAAGGCGATCGGGGATAAATGTTGTCGTAACCGACATCCGTTTCCCCCTGCCCCTCAAGAACTTCAAAAACCAACCCGCAGACCGGACAGCGGACGACGAGCAGCCCGGGAATGTCGAGAACGCTTCGAAAACCGGCGGAAGCGCCACAGACTCGGCAGGCGGGAAGCGAAAGATCGTTCATGCGCACACCATACCCCATTTCCCGCTCCCGGAAAAGTTTTCCGCTTCCGTCCGTTATGCTATGCTTTCGCCCAAGAGCATGAGAGTCCTTTTCATACATCCGCCTTCAACCCGCAACCTTAACTATATATCGCATGCCGGAATCGTTCTCCCTTCCGGAATCGCGGCGTTGAGCGCCTGGCTGCGCCGGGAGTTCGGGCCCGCGAATATCGAAATCGGCGTGATCGAAGGTCATGCCCGCAATCTCGGGGTCGAAGAGATCGTCCGGGAAGCGACCCGGAAAGACTGGGATGCCTACCTCTTATCGTACTGGACCGCTTTCGCCATGCAGGCTTACGCCGTTTCCGATCGGCTTAAACGCCTGCGCCCGAACACCCCGATCGTCCACGGCGGCGTCCATGCCAGCCTGGTTCCGGAGGACGCCCTGCCCCATGCCGACTACGTCGTGCTCGGCGAGGGGGAAATCACTCTTGCCGAACTCCTCCGGGCACTGGGAGGGGAAGGCGACCCTCGCCGGGTCCGGGGTATCGCTTATCGTGAAAACGGGTCAGTGCGCCTCACCGAAACGCGGCCTCTTCTGGAAAATCTCGACGACACCCCCTTCCCCGCCTACGATCTTCTGGATCTGGAACCTTATTTCCGGCAGGTGGGCGAAAATATCATGCATGTGGTGGGGGGGCCGCGTTTTCCGCTGTACCCCTCCCGGGGCTGCCCGTTCGACTGCGCCTATTGCTGCTCCCCCGCCATGTGGCGAAGAAAGGTCCGCTGGCGCAGCCCCGCCGGCGTCATCGCCGAAATGCGCCGCTGTATCGAAGAGTACGGAATCTCCAGCTTCCATTTCTGGGACGACAACTCCATGCTGGGGGGAACGTGGATGGAGCATTTCTGCCGGGAACTGCTGGATTCCGGGCTCAAGACCAACTGGGTGGCCCTGACCCGGGCGGAGACCATCATCAAACACCGGGAAATTCTCCCCCTCATGCGCCGGGCGGGATGCCTGGGTTTGGAAATCGGCATCGAGAGCACCAGCGAGAAAGCCCTGGAAGCGATGGACAAGGGCCAGACCCTGGTGGAGATCGAGGAGGCTCTGCGGCTTCAGCGCCAGGCCGGACTCCATGCCCTGTACACCCTGATGGCTTTCTCGCCGGGAGAGGACCTGACCAGTTTCTGGGTCCAAAACCGGACGATGGACAGATACTTCAACGGGTCCCGCTTCCCCGCCCTTTACTTGGGGCAGTTCGCCACCACCTACCCCGGCACCCGCTTTTTCCGGGAAGCGCCCCGGGAAGGAATGGTTCTGGCCCGGGACTGGAACGACCACCACCACGATACCGTGAACTTCGCCCCCTTTTCCCTCCTCCGGGACGTGCCGGTGCGCACCCGGCGCATCCTGCCCTGGTCCGGCGCCGCGATCTGCTTGGCGGCCATGTTCAGGATACGTTACGAAGTCTTCGATCTGGAACAGCCTCCGAGCCGGCTGCGGCGGAACCTGGCCGGGCACTGGAAACGGTTGCGCTGGTTTTACCGGCGCTGCGACGGAACCAAGACGATCGCCGACCTGGGAGAAGAGATGCAGCGGATTTTTCCCATCGAAGACCGCTTCGAGGGCATCCGCTTCTGTTGCGTCGCCGCTTTGCTGCTGGCTTGCCTGGGGTTGATCAAATCGGCGAACAACCCCCACTCCATCCGGGCGATTCATCGGGGAGTCTTCCTCTACTACCTGGCCAACCTCTTTAACCCTCACTATCTGAAAACGCTCGGACGACTGGGACGACGGGCCTTTTCTCCCCGGACGGAAACCGGAGAGACCCGATGCTGAACATCGCCCTCGCCGCCAGCGGAGCGGGGCACATACGCCGGGGCATCGAAATCTGGATCGAATCGCTCCACCGCCGCCTGAGCGGACGTTGCCGGGCCGTGCTCTTCAAGGGGGGAGGAACGGAAGCCGGGGGGGAGCGGGTACTCCCCTGCCTGCGCCGGGACGCCCGGATCTGGGGAGGGGTCTCGTCCCCCATCCCCTGGACGGCGAGGATGTACGCCGAACGGCTCAGCTTCGCCCCCGCCCTGTTGGGGCGCCTCAAGGAATTCGATATCCTCCATACCGCCGACCCCTTCCTGGCCGCCCTGGCGGTGTACTTCCGGAAAGCCGGGTACTGGAAGGGAGCAACCCTCCTTTCCTACCAGGGGCCCGGCCCGGTATGGGGCTGGTACGCCAACCGGGTCGGCCACGTCCAGTTCCTCGACGAGAGCTATCTGACGGGGCCCGGGGCCCGGCTGCGGGACCGCGGCCGGGCCCACGTCGTCCCCAACTTCGTGGACACCGATGTGTTCCGCCCCGGAGACCCCGGCGCCGCGCGGCGCGCTCTGGAGATCGACGTTCCCGGCCCCCTGGTCGTCTCGGTGGGAGCGATCACGGGGATGAAGGGGATCGACCTCCTCACCCGGGGAATGGAACGGCTGCGCCGGGACGCGGGCGTACCCGCGGAGCTGCTGCTGGTGGGGCAGGAACAGAGCGAGTCCGCCGCTATCGTCGCCCGGGCCCGCACCCGGCTGGGCGGGGCGCTGCACGTGCGCGCGAACCTTCCCCACCGGCTCATGCCCGAAGTCTACCGCGCCGCCGATGCCTTCGCCCTCTGCAGCCCCTTCGAGCCTTTCGGGATAGCCTTCATCGAAGCCATGGCCAGCGGGGTCCCGGTACTGGGCAACCGGGTTCACCCGACCGTTTCCATCATCGGCGGCGGCGGACTGGCCGCGGACGTCCTTTCTCCGGCGCGGACGGCGGCGGCGCTGGAACGCCTGCTGGCGCCGGACGCCCGCGAGGTTTTCGGGAAACCCGGACGCCGCCGGGCCCTGGAAACGTATTCGGCGGCGGTGGTGGTGGGGCAGATCGTCGATCTCTACGCCGAGCTGGCCGGCGGCGGCCGGACCTGACCCTGTTCAGGCAAGGGAATCGAGGCCGAGGGGAGCGAGCCCCCGGGAGAAATTACGCGCCCAGGTGTTTGCCCGGGCCAGCCTGAGGGCGTTTTCCCGGCAACGGCGCCGGAGCGGCGGATCATCGAGGAGGGAAAGCGCCGCCGCCGCGAAATCCCCGGGGTCGGCGCGGCTCACCGCACCCGCCGGTTCTTCCGCGATCGCGCGGGCGACGGGAGGAACCGCGGTCGTGACCACGGGAAGGCCGCAGGCCAGGTAATCGCGGATCTTCATCACGTCGCCGTAGCGCTTGGTCGACTGGGGGTAGTCCGGGTAGGGGGCCAGGGCCACGGCGCTGCGGGCCAATATCCCCGTCAGCTCCGCCGGGTCGGAGACCATCCCCAACACCCGCACCGACCCGGCCAGTTCCGGGTCGCGGGCCCATTCCCTCACCCGCTCCAGTTGCCTCCCCCCGCCCAGTATCCACAGAACCGCGGCCGGCGCCCGGCGGCGGATAAGGGGGAAGGCCTGCATAAGAATTTCGATCCCGTTTTCGAAGTTGACGGTGCCGGCGAAAACCAGACGGTCGGGATCGATCTCGTCTTCGGCGGGAAGGTCGATCTTTTCCACGTCCACGCCGTAGTTGACCGTGACCTGGGGGGCGAGAAGGCGGGGATCGTAACCGAGTTCGTCGATGCGGGCCCGGGCGTAAGCTTCGGAGATGTTCCAGACCAGGTCGCAGCGTCGGCAGCACCACCGGTCCAGCGCCAGGTATGCCCGATTCATCAGGGGGGCGCCATAGCGCCGGGGGGTGAAATCGAAGAGGTAGTAGACGACCTTCCGGGCGCGCCCCGCCCGCCGGAGCCAGACCCCGAGGGCGGCGTTGACCGATTCCATCCCCACCAGAAGGTCGATCGGGCGCCCGGAGGCCGTCGAAGACGCCCAGAGCAACGAGAGGATGTCCCGGAATTTAAGCCGGAGGATGGTGCCGCTCCGGGCCTGGCGTCGCCGGGAGACATGCCACCAGGGCCGCAGCCACCGCGGCAGGGTCCTCCGCTCCGCCAGGGTCCCGTTCCGATAGGTTTCCAGGGTGGGGAGAAGATCTTCGGATTCGGGGAGGGGCTGCTCCAGGATGTGGACCTCGGGAAACCGCGGGACGAAGAAATCGATGAACGGCTGCACCGGACCCGAGGTCCGCAGGCGCACCCCCCCCTTCTTCACCGTGTAGGTGGCGAAGAGAACCACGTTGACGTCCGTTCTAGACATCGCGGTTCGAAGCTTCCCGGCGGAAGCCGAGCAGCCATCGGCGCCAGGCTTCGATCAAAAAGAGTTTCCAGAGGAGAAACTCCTTCTCCTTCTCCAGGGGGGAGTAGCGGCGGGGGCGGAAATCGGCCAGGGCTTCGATCCTTTCCCGGGAGTAATGTTCCCGGGCGAAACTGTCCGGCGCCAGCAGATAGTCGAGCACCTTCCGGCGGTTGCTTTTGAGCACCTCCGCCATGGAGAGGGGAAATCCCAGTTTGGGGCGGGAGGCGATCCGGGGGGGGAGAAGTCCCTCGGCCAGGGCGCGGAGAAAGGCCTTCTCCCCACCGCTCCCCGGGCTCATCTTCCAGGAGGGCGGCAGTCCGAAGGCGAACTCGACCAGCCGGTGGTCGAGGTAGGGGACGCGGGCCTCGACCGAATGCGCCATGGTGGCGTGATCCACCTTCATCAGGTAGTTGCTGGGAAGCTGTTCCTCGATCTCCCAGCGCGAAATCTGCCGGAAGATGTCGGGATCGCGGTAGGCCTCGATCTTCGCCCTCATCCTCCCCGCGCTGGCGGCCGCGCCCCGGAACATGCGGGAGACGGCGTAGTGGTGGAGCCGGGAACGCAGCGGCAACGGCAGGATGGAGAACGGCGGCCGGGAAAGCCGGAACCAGGAGTAGCCGCCGAAAACCTCGTCGGCCCCCTCCCCCACCAGCATCACCTTGACCCGGTGCTCCTTGAGCTTTTCCAGGATGAACCAGATGGTGAAAATCCCGGCGTCCAGGCTGGTGAGGGCGTCGAACGCCGGAATGACTTCCTCGATCCGGCGGCAGAGTTCCCCGGGGTCGAGCACCACTTCGTGGTGCTCCGAACCGATCGTTTCCGCGACCGCGCGGGCATAGGGGCGCTCGTCGAGGCGGTGAAGGAAGCCGGCGGTGAAGGTTTTGATTTTTCCCGGATGCCCCCGGGCGGCCAGAGCGGCCACCAAGGAGGAGTCGAGCCCCCCCGAGAGGAGGATGCCCACGGGGACGTCGGAGCGCAGCCGCAGGTTTACCGACGATTCCAGCAACTCCCGCCCGGCCGCGAGCGCTGAAGGTCGGTCCCCGGGCGCCCGGGGCTCGGACTCCAACCGGTAATACCGGCGCAGCCGGCACGTTCCGGCGGACGGGTCGTATTCGAGAAAATGCCCCGGGGGGAGGCGGGAAAGATTTTCCAGAACCGTCCCCCCCGGACTGTCCAGGAACTGAAAGGCGAGCAGGGACGCCAGCGCCTCCGGGTCCTCCCGGGGCTCCCAGACCTCGCCGGGGAGACGGTAGAACGCCTTGGCTTCGGAGGCAAAGTACAGGCGTCCGGAAGCGAGATGATACAAGCAGGGCTTGATCCCGAAACGGTCCCGCACCAGGTACCCGCGGCCGGAAGAGCGGTCGAGGACGAAAAAAGCGAACATGCCGTTGAAGCGCTCCAGCGCCGCTTCGCCCCAACGCTCCCAGGCCTTCAGCACCACCTCGGTGTCGGTGCCGGATACGAACTCAACGCCGGACGCCTCCAGTTCCGCCCGCAGTTCGCGGTAGTTGTAGACCTCGCCGTTGTAGGCCACGACCAGGGACCCGTCCGGCGTCGCCATCGGCTGATGGCCGGCCGGGGACAGGTCGAGGATGCTGAGCCGGCAGGTTCCCAGGACCGCCGTCCCGGCGGGATCGCTCCATACCCCGCGATCGTCCGGACCGCGGTGCCCGAGCGCCCCCAGCATCCGCCGCACCAGCTCCGGAGCCCGGGCGTCCGGCTCGGCGCCCACTATCCCGGCTATGCCGCACACGGCCCGTCTCCCTCCAACGGCAACAGTTTCTCCAGTATCCGGCCCTTATCCATCTCCCGGGCCCAGGCGAGGGCTTTCCCGGCGACTTCGGCGTAGAGAGCGCGGTCGGCGCACAACCGTTCCACGGCGGCGGCCAGTTCCGCGGAGTCGGCAACGATCCAACAGGCTCCCCGCTCGGCTCCCTCCCGGGCGGTCGGAGTGGCGCCGTCGCAGAGCACGGGCAGGCCCGCGGCCGCGTATTCGCGGATCTTGATGGAATCCCGGTAGCGGTCGAGGTCGGGGTCGCCCCCGTAAAATGCCAGCCCCAGCCCTCCCCCGGCCATTGCCGCCAGGGCCTCGGACCGCGGGAGCATCCCCAGGTTCCTGACCGGCCCCTCCGAAGGGAAAGCGAAGCTCCTCGCCCCCGAGCCGATGACGGTCAGACGGGCGGGGATGCCGCGGGAGCCGAGGATGCGTAGGGCTCCCGAAACAATATCCCGGTCGAGTGAAGCGGAGAGGTGCCCGATCAGAACCAGTTCCCCCGGGTCTCTCTCCGCGGGCGGAATCCTGGGAATCTCGTCGTAAAAGGGGGAGTTGGGCAGCCACGCCACCTTCCCTCCCCCCCCGGCCGCGCGGCAGAGTTCGGCCACCGGTTCCGAAGCGGCCCACACCCCGGCGGCGCGCCGTACCGCCCGGAAAAAGAATTTCCGGTAGGCGGCGTTGAGTATCCGGCCGGGGAAACGGCGCGGGGAATAGTCGACCGCGAGAAAGATACCGGGGCGCCCCGGCCGCAGCAAGGGGACGACCGCGGCGAAATTGAGGGGATCGGCGCAGACGACGGTGAAATCGCCCTGCAGATGCCGGTTGGCCAGATTGGGCGTGGCCAGCATCTCCGCCAGCCAGCGGACGGGTCCGGAGAAAGGGACCCGGGTACGGCCCAGTTCCCTCCAGCCTTCTCCGGCCGCCAGGCTCAGGACGGCGGGCCCCCTGCCCCCCAGGGGATTTTCGATCAGCGCCGCCGAACGGCCTTTGCGGACGACGTATTCGATGATCCGGTCGACCCCCCCCTGCTTGGGACGCCCCACCTCACCCAGGCGGTGGGCGACGAAAAGAAAGTCGCAGCGCTCCCGGGCACGGCTCATCGCCCTCTCCCCCCCCGCAGTATCCGCCCCAGGCAGGATAAACCCACGGCGAACCGCAGGCAGTACATCCCCGCCGCCAGCCCGGGGTGGGCGGCGAGGCGCCGCCACTTGCCGTTCTCGAAAAAAACCCCGCAATACCGGTAATACGGCCCGAACTGCCTGCGGATCTCCGGATCCCCCCGACCCCATTTGGCGATATAGGCGTCGAAGCCCCGGGCGTAATAACGCTTTTTCGCCAGGTAACGCCTCACTCCGAAATTCCCCTCGTCATGGTAGAGGACGGCGGAGGTGATACCGACCGGACCGGCGGCGCGCATTCTCCGATCGAAGTCCCAGTCCTCGGGGCCGTTGAGGGACTCGTCGAACCCCCCCGCGGCCAGGGCCGCCGCCCGGCGGACGAAGCGGACGGCGTCGACGACGGTACCGTCGTAAAACCCCCGCTCGAAATTCCGCACCCTTGCCCACCACCCGCTTCCGACCACCTTTTCCGGAACATAGAGGGCGGCCGCGCCGTCGTGCTCGAACCGGCTCAGGCCCTCCGCGATCACGCCGGCGCCCAGGCGCATGTCGGCGTCGAGGATCAGCACGAACTCCCCCCGGGCCTCCGCCAGCCCCAGGTTGCGCTGGGCCGAGCGTTCGGGACCCCGCTCCAGCACCCGGGCTCCTCCGGAGCGCGCGATCTCCGCCGTCCGATCGTTCGAGGAGTTGTCGACCACCAGAATTTCCAGTTCTCCGGGCGACAGCCCCTGGGCCCGGACGGAGGCCAGGCAGGGGCCGATGTTCTTCTCCTCGTTGCGAGTCGTGATCAGAACCGTCGCCGCCGGGCTCACACGCTCGTCTCCCGTTCCTCTCCCCAGGCGAATCCGACGCAGACAAGCATGGTCAAAAAACCGCCGACGGCCAGGATCGAAACCACGGACGGAAGCCCGGGGTGGTGCAGCGCTATGGCCGCGGCCTGAAGGACGGCCAGAAGAAATATCGCGGGAACGAACCGCATCCGGTGCAGGGAAAGGTTATAGAACCCGGCGGTCCAGGCCAGGGAATAAAAGAACATGGCCAGGGCGAAGGCGAAAACCAGCTCGACGCTGGCCGGGTTGTCCTTGCCCGTAAGCAGTCTCAGAAGAAAACGGGGAGCGGCGGCGGCGGCGGCGACCCCGATCAGGCCCAGGGCGCCCGCCGTCCCCAGACCCTTCACCAAGAGGTGGCGGCTGGCCCGTTTCCCGGCCTGGGCGGCGGCGGCCTTGGGGAAGACGACCACGGCGATGCCTCCGGGAAGATAGAAGACGATTTTCCCCACCATCTGCGCGACCGAATAGTACCCGGCTTCTTCGGGCGAAAAGAATTTCTTGACCAGGTTGACGTCGAAGTTGGTCAGGAGCGCGAAAGAGACCAGGAAAAGAGCGGTCGGCAGGTAATGGCGGCAGATCGGAGCCAGGGGTACCGGCGGAGAATCCTTGGCGGCGACTCCCTCCCGGCGCCCCCATCGGGCGATCAGCCAGTAACCGGCCCCGGCCAGCAGCAGAGGGCCCGAAATATAACCGGCCATCCCCCCGGCCGCGCCCGCGCCCAGGGCGATGCTCCCGGCCCCCACCAGCAATTTCCCGGCGGCGGCGGCCACGGTCAGCCCGGCCAGGGCCGAAAACATCTGGCTCCCCTGGAGAAACGCCTGGGGGACGACCCCGAAGATGGCCACCGCGACCAGCGCGCCGGCCAGCACCATGTATCCGGGATCGTTCAGGTTCTGCTGCCGGGCCAGAAAACCGGCTCCGAAGAGGAAGAAAAGAAAAATCGCCAGGGATGCCGTTCCCAGCATCAAGCTTACCGAGCGCACTCCGCGAAGGATCCGAGCGGGATCCCCCAGTTCGCGACAGCGGGCGAAAAAACGGGCCAGGACCGGCTGGAACGGCAGGGTGAGCTGGCCGAAATACAGGGTGAGAGCCACCACCGAGTTGAGAACCCCGTAGGTTTCGACGTCGAGCAGGCGGACCACGAGGAGATGGTAGGCGAGGTTGAGGGCGTTGACGACCTGGGACCCGCCCACCACCACTCCCGCGTGGCGCAGAAACTCGCTTTTCAGCAATTTTTTCACCGTCCGTATCCCCGGAGGATAGCACATGAATCCCGCCTTGGGGATTTCCAAAGATCCCCCGGGCGGAGCCTTCGTACCGGTCTTCAGAGGACTTCGCGGTCGAGGTCGGCGACGGTGGCCCGGGATCGTGATAAGACCAGCGAAAGCGCCAGCAGGCAGCCGCCCATGACGTTCATGACATGAAGGATGGAGAGGAGCGTGGGGTGGCGGAAATAGATGATCGCGGTCTGAACCGCCGCGCCCGCGACCAGGGGGGCGATGAAGCGGGTGTTGTGGATGGAGAGGTTATAGTAAACAGTCAACCACAGCAGCGCGTAAAGGCTCATGGCCGTGGCGAACGGCACGACCAGCGCCACCGCTTCGGGGGCGGTCTTTCCGGTGAGGAGAAAGAGAACCAGCGAAGGCGAAACCAGGCAGACCCCCACCCCCGCGCCGCAGAAGAGGGCGGTGAGCCCCAGCCCCTTGAGCAGGTAGGGGAAACTGGAACGGGCTTCCACGGCGGCGGTGGTCGCCTTGGGGAAAACCACCATCGACACCGCCCAGGGCAGGAAGAGGATGATCTTGCCGATCATCTGCGCCACCGAGTAGTACCCCGCCTCCAGGGGGGAAAAGAACCGTTTGACCAGGGTTACGTCCATGTTGGTCAGGACCGTAAACGAAACCAGGACCAGGCCGGTGGGAAGATAGTAACGGTAGACGGGAAGCATCGAGGTCTTTTCCGGGGCCCAGGCGCCGGGCCGGAGCCGGAAGCGGCGGGCGATGAGTACGGTTCCCGCGGCCAGGATGAATGCGGGAGTGGCGATGAACCCTCCCACTCCCGCCGCCACCCTGAAACCCGCGGCCAGCAACCCGAAACCGACCGCTACCTTGACCAGGGCCGAGGCGGCGTTGACGGCGGCGAAGGCTCCGAACAACTGGGCCCCCTGCAGGAAGGCGAAGGGGGCCGAGATCATGATGTTGACCGCGATCAGGACCCCGGCCGCCGCCACCCACCCCGCCCCGGGCAGGTTCTGCCAGCGCGCCAGGGGAGCGGATAACACCGCGGAGAGCGCGACCAGGACAATGGAAACGACCCCGAGGTCGAGCAAGCCGCGGCGGTAGACGTATCGAGCCTTGCCCGGCTCGTGGCGGGCGATGAACCGGGCGATGAACCGGGTGAGAGCGGGTTGGAACGGGGGGGTGAACTGGCAGAAGTAAAAGCTGAGGATGACCAGGGCGTTGAAGGCCCCGTACTCCTCGCAGGTCAGTTTCCGGACCATGACCCAGTGGAAGAGAAAGTTGAGCAGGTTGACCAGCTGCAGACCCGCCACCATAACCGCGGTATGGCGGATGAAATCGTCTTCCCACAGCTTGAGAACGCGTCCTTTCATAACCGCCGGACCGAAGTCAGTCTTTCTTTGCGGGGCCGCGGCGAAGGTGGAGGCTCCGGAAATCGGTCAGATGTCCGAGGACCTTCCTGCCCGCCCGGCCCAGAAATCTCAGGTCGTCGACGCTCCTGATCCCCAGAAGCTTGCGGGCGACGAAGACCGGATCGAATGCCACCGTGTACATGCTCCGGACCAGCTTGAGCAGCTCTTCCTCCGGATAGGGCACCTTCATCACCGGGCGTTTCATGTCGTAGCGGTCCCAGTCCTCGGTGGCGAGCCAGCCTCGCTCCCGGCATTCCCGGAAAAGCTCCGTTCCCGGATAGGGGATGACGATGGTCGCCTGCATGGTCCAGGCATACCCGCGGCGCAGCAGGTATTTTCCCAGTTCCAGGGTGCGGCGGGCGTCTTCATAGCTTTCCCAGGGGTATCCGAACATGATGGTGATATGGGGGTAGAGCCCGGCGGCGCGGGCCGCCCGGCACGATTCGACGACCGTCTCCACCTTGAGGTTCTTGTTCAACCGGTCCAGGGTGTGCTGGTTGGCCGATTCCAGGCCGAAGAGGAGAAAGCGGAAACCGGCGGATTTCATCAACCGGTATTCCCGGGGCCCGGCGGCGCCGAAACGGAAATTGCAGTCGAATCCGACCCTGCGGTCGAAACCTCGCTCCACCGCGCCCCGGCAGAAATCCCTCAGCCAGGCGCCGGCGGGGAAGCTGCCGGTGTCGTCCATGATCTCGCGGACCGGCAGCCGACGGCAGATATCACCGATTTCATCCAGGACATTGCCGACCGTTCTCACCCGGAAGGAGGGGTAGAGCCCGGTCCAGGAACAGAACGTGCATTTACCCCACCAGCAGTCGCGGCCGCTCATCAGGTAGGTTCCGGGCGTGCGCCGGTAATTGCCGTTGCGGTAGGCGTAGAGCTCCCATCGGGTCAGGTCCCGGTCGATCGGCGGCGCGGCGTCGAGGTCCGCCGCCGGAAGGAAAGCGCCGGTGGTGGCGATCCCGTCCCCCTCGCGGTACCAGCATCCGGCGGGCGGGGGCAGCGACGGATCCTCGAGGTGCCGGCAGAGCCCGACCAACTGGAAATCGTAATCGCCTCCGGTGACGACGAAATCGACCCGCGAGCGACGCAGCGATTCCTCGGGAAGAGCGGTGACGTGATCGCCCATCAGCACGATCAGCGGCGGTTTTTCGCCGGGGGCGCGGGGCGCGGCCTTGATCTCGCCGATGAGCCGCCAATGCTCCTTGACCACGGGGGTCTTGGTTTCGAAGACGATCAGGTCGGGGCCGAATTCCCGGCTGCGGCGGAAAAATTCTTCCCGGCCCAGCCCTTCGGCCAGGCAGTCCTGCCAGAGTACGTCGTGGCCGAGGTTTTTCAGCCAGGTGGCGGCAACGGCCGGAACCACCGGGTAGATGAAGGTGGGGTCGGCGAAGTACTGGAACTGGCGGTTCTGCCCCAGGGTGGCGTACCCTTCCCCCCCGTCCAGGGGCGGATATGAAAACAGGATCTTCACCCTTCCTCCTCCGGCATCCGGGAAGCCAGCAACCCCCGGAGGAAAGCCCATCCGTATACCGCGTGCGTGGTGACGATCCCGGCCAGGACCATGGCGGCGGTCGGGGGATCGAAAAGATAGCGGGCCGCGCTGAGAAAAGCCGCCCCCAGGTAAAGGGCCGCCGGAACCGCCCAGACGAACTTCCACCAGGGAACGATCAGAGCCGGGAGCCATCCTCCGGCCAGGAACAACAGCCAGATCGAAGGGAGGAAATAGTTGAGACGGCGGGAAGTGGCCGGGAACTTTCTGACGAAATAGCCCCGGTGGAGCCCGTAGCTGGCGAACTGCCTCCAGTGGGGCCGGAAGAGGGGGCGCCGGTGGTGCCGGACCTCGACGTCGGGGTCATAGACGATCCTTCCCCCGCTTTCCCGTATTTTCAGACAGAGAACCGTATCTTCGCCGGGCCACCAGGGGCAATCGAAACCCCCGATTTCTTCCAGAACCGTCTTCTTCACCAGGAGATTGAAGGTGGGGTAATCGTCGACGTCCCGCGGGATTCGGGGGATGACCCGGAAGGCATGGACCCCGCCCACCAGGAGGCTGGCCAGAACCCGGCCGCCCGCCTTCCGGTTCCGGGAATCGTTTTCGGGAGTGGTCCCCGGGCCGCCGACCGCGGCCACGCCGGGTTCGGCGAACCGGCGGACGGCGTTGCGGAGCCACTCTTCGTCGGGGAAGGCGTCGTCGTCGATGAAAGCGACGATCTCCCCCCGGGCGCTTTTCCAGCCGAGGTCGCGTTTGCGGGGAGGGGAGACGGGCCCGGTGGGTATTACCCGCCACGGCCCGGGAAAGCTCTCCCGTTCGTCGGGAAGGAGGATAACCTCGAAATCGGGGTAGTTCAGCTTCTCCAGGTGACGCAGGCACTCTTCCAGGTAGGGGTTGCGGCGGCGGTAGGCGACGACCACCGAAACGGGGGGGTAAGAAGCTGGAACGAACAAGGTGCGGCCGTAATACCCCAGTATCCGCAGCCGGTAAAAAACCGCCAGGGTGTCGATGAGCATCGTCCAGATCGCGTGCGCTCCCACCCTCCCGAACTTTCCCTTGAGATCCACCACCACCGGAGCTTCGGCGATGGCGAAGCCGCAGACGTGGGCCGCGACCAGCAGCTCCAGGTCGAAGGCGTATTTTTTGACCATCACCCGGGGCAGAACGCTCTCCAGGGCCCGGCGCCGGAAAAGCTTGATCCCGGTCTGGGTATCGCGGAGCGGAAGGCCGAAAAGCAATTTGACCAAAAAGAAGTATCCCGCGCTGATCGCCCGGCGCGCCGGGGGGTAGTTGACGGTGGAGGCGGGATGGCGCTTGGCCCCGATGACGATATCGACCCGGTCGTTCTCCAGGATATCCAGGAGGGAGCGGAACTGGCGCGGATGGATATCCAGGTCGGAATCGAGGAAGAAAACCAGTTCGCCCCGGCAGCGGGAAAAACCCCGCCTCACCGCCCAGCCCTTGCCCCGGTTCCCGGAAGAGCCGACTACTTTGATCTCCGGAAACCGCCGGGCGGCGCGCTGGGCTTCTTCCCAGGTTTCGTCGGTCGAGCCGTCGTCGACGACGACGATCTCCCAGGATTTCCCCAGGGCGCGGAGCGCGGCGACGGTTTCCTCCAGGTTGCGGCAGATGTGCCGCCCTTCGTTGAAGGCCGGCATCAGGACAGATATGACCGGATCGCCCTTCGTCACCGGGGTCTACCGCCGCGCCAGGATTTCCCCCAGGGTTTCGACAATTCCCGGGACGGCGGCCACGGCCTCGTTGAGTTTTTCGGGAGATTTTCCCCCGGCCTGGGCCAGGTCGGGTCGGCCGCCGCCGGAACCGTCGACCAAACGGGCGGTTTCGCGGACGATGTCGCCGGCCCGCCAGCCTTCCTTTACCAGATCAGGAGTCACCACCGCCACCAGATGGGCTTTGTCCCGGGAAGCGGCGCCGAGAACGGCGATCCCGGATACCAGCTTCTGAACCAGCATATCCGCCGCCGCCCGCAGTGCCCCCATATCGACCGATCCCAGGTTCGCCGCCACCAGGCGCACGCCCGCCACTTCCCGGGCCCGGTCCAGAAGCGACGCCGATTCTTCGCGGGCCCGGGAGCGGGCGAGATCGTCTCTTTCTTTCTCCAGTTCCCTGACCCGGGCGCCGAGTTTCTCCAGCCGGGAGAGGAGCTGCTCCGGCGAAGTTTTCAACCAGGCGCAGACGGACGCCAGAACCTCGCGGTCGCGCTCGGCGTCGGCCCGGGCGTTGGGACCGCACACCGCCTCGATCCGCCGTACCCCGGAGGCGACGGAACTGTCCGCCCGGAGCCGGAACATACCGATCTCCCCGGTGCGGGCTACGTGCGTTCCCCCGCAGAGTTCGCGGCTGTAGCCGCCCACGTCCACCATCCGGACCCGGTCGGCGTATTTTTCCCCGAAGAATGCCAGCGCCCCCTGGGCTTTGGCCTCGGCCAGGGGCATTTCCCAGATCCGCACCTCGGAATCGTCGGTCACCATTTCGTTGACCCGTTCCTCCAGTTTCCGGATCTGGACGGGGGTCAGCCCCTCGAAATGAGTGAAATCGAACCGGAAATAGTCGGGCCCCACGAAGGACCCGGCCTGGGCGACGTGGTCGCCCACGATCTCCCGCAACGCGTGTTGGAGCAGGTGGGTGGCGGTGTGGTGAGCCTGAATGCGGCGGCGGCGGGACTGATCCACCAGGGCCGAAGCGGCTTCCCCGCAGGAGAGACTGCCTTTGCCGACCCTTACCCGGTGAACGGTCAGGCCTTCCAGGGGACGGACGGTGCCGAGAACTTCGGCCTCGCCGGAGGCCGTTTCGATCGTCCCGGTATCGCCGACCTGTCCTCCGGCTTCGGCGTAAAACGGGGTCCGATCCAGGACGACGTCGGCCTCTTCCCCCGCCTCCGCGCTCTCGACTCTTTCGCCGTTTCGCACCAGGGCCGCGACCGTCCCCCGGGAAGCCAGGTGCTCGTAGCCGGTAAACGGCACGGCCTCCAGCTCCTCGGCCAGGGCCCGGTAGACCGGAGGAACTTCCGCTTCCGCCATCCCTTTCCAGGCTTCCCGGCCCCGGCGGCGCTGTTCCTCCAGCGCCCGGCGGAACCCGTCCCAATCGACCTCCAGTCCTTTTTCGGCCGCGACCTCCTCGGTAAGTTCGGGGGGGAACCCGTACGTATCCGAAAGTCGAAATACCTCGGCCCCCGGGACCGCTCCCCGCCCCGCCGCCGCCAGCTCGGCGGCGAGCCCGTCGATGATCTCCAGGCCCTGGCTGAGAGTGGCGCCGAACCGTTCCTCCTCGGCCTTGACGATGCGGGCGACGTGTTCGCGGCGTTCCAGGAGGTTGGGATAGGCCTCTTCCATCACCCCCACCACCGAGGGGACCAATCGATACAGGAAAGGCTTCTCCAGCCCGAGGGAGCGGCCGAAGCGGGCCGCCCGCCGCAGAAGACGGCGGACGATATAACCCCGGCCTTCGTTGGCGGGGAGAATATTTTCGGCGATGGTGAACGTCAGCGCCCGGGCATGGTCGGCGATGGCGTGGTAGGGGGTCTGCGTCTCCTCGCCGTAGGGACGCCCGGCCAGGCTCGAGATCTCCTTGACGATGGGGATAAAGAGGTCGGTGCCGTAATTGCTCGCCGCTCCCTGCGCGACGAGAGCCAGGCGTTCCAGCCCCATCCCGGTGTCGATTCCGCGACGGGGCAGCACCGAGCGGGTCCCGTCGCCGTTCTGGTAGTACTGGGGAAACACCAGGTTCCAGAATTCGATGTAGCGTTCGCAGTCGCAGCCGGGGGCACATTCGGCGCGGCCGCACCCCCAGGACTCTCCGCGGTCGAAGTAGATTTCCGAGCAGGGGCCGCAGGGACCCTCGCTCCCCGCCGGCCCCCAGAAATTATCCTTCTCCCCCAGGCGCACGATCTTGCGGGCGGCGATGCCGGTCCGCCGGCGCCAGAGATCGAAGGCTTCCTGATCGTCCTGGAAGACGGAAACCCAAAGCCGCTCCCGGTCGAAACCCATGACTTCGGTGACGAACTCCCAGGCCCAGTCCACGGCTTCGCGCTTGAAATAATCGCCGAAGGAAAAATTTCCCAGCATCTCGAAGAAAGTATGGTGCCGCAGGGTCTTGCCCACGTTTTCCAGGTCGCTCTGTTTCCCCCCGACCCGGAGACACTTCTGCACGGAAGCGGCCCGGGCATACGAGAGGGGGGCGTCCACCCACAACGGCTTGAACTGGACCATCCCGGCGGAGGTGAAGAGGAGGGTCGGGTCCGAAGCCGGGACAAGGTCGTCTCCGGGAACGACGGTATGCCCTCTCTCCCGGAAAAACCCGAGAAAGGCGTCTCTGATCTCTTGTGCCTTCATTCCTCCCCCATCTCCTCCAAAATCCGGCCGATCAGGTCCGGGGCGAAGCCGCGGCGGGCAAGCCACGCCCCCAGCTTCCGGCGACGGCGGAGCGGATCGTCGCCGCGGTAGAAGCGGGCGCGGCCGGCGGCCAGCGACCGGGCCAGTTCCTCCTCCCCGTCCTCGGGCATGAGCGCGTCGAGAACGGACCGGATACTATCCCGGGAAATGCCCCGGCGCGCAAGCTCAATTCCGATCAAGCGCCGGGACCGGGGGCGTGCCCGCAGGCGGGAAGTTACCCAGAGCCGGGCGAAGCGTTCGTCGTCGACCAGCCCCGACTTTCTCAAACCGTCCAGGACAAAGCGCGCGGCGGCCTCCCCGAACCCTTTCTCCATAAGCCGCCGCGCCAGTTCCCCGGAACTGCGTTCACGGTAGTCGAGCAGGCGCAGGGCGTATTCCCGGGCCGCTCGGCGTTCCTGTTCTTCGGGATCAGGCATGACCAGGGAAAAGCTTGGCCCTGATCTCCTTTTCGATCTTGGCGGCCAGTTGCGGATCTTCCCTGAGAACGGTCCGGGCCTGTTCCCGGCCCCTCCCCAGGCTGGAATCGCCGAAGTTTATGAACGTGCCCTTCTTCTCCAGAACGCCGGTGGTCAACCCCAGGTCGAGCAGCGATCCCGAGGGGGATATCCCTTCATCGTACATGATGTCGAATTCGGAGGTACGAAAGGGAGGGGCCATCTTGTTCTTAACCACCTTGGCCCGGGTCCTGGAACCGATGACCTCCCCGGCGCTGTTTTTGACATACCCGATCCTCGTCATGTTGATCCGGACCGAGGAATAGAACTTGAGCGCCCGGCCGCCGGGGGTGGTCTCCGGGTTCCCGAACATGACCCCGATCTTCATTCTGATCTGGTTGATGAAGATACAGCAGGTCTTCGACTTGCTGATGGCCGCCGTCAGTTTGCGCAGCGCCTGGGACATCATCCTCGCCTGGAGCCCCACGTGCGTATCCCCGATCTCCCCCTCGATCTCGGCGCGGGGAACCAGGGCGGCCACGGAATCGATGACGATCACGTCCACGGCGTTGCTGCGGACCAGGGTTTCGGCGATATTGAGGGCGTCCTCGCCGGAATCCGGCTGGGAGATCAGCAGATCGTCGAGGTTGACTCCGATGGTCCGCGCGTAGGCGGGGTCGACGGCATGCTCGATGTCGATGAAGGCGGCCACCCCCCCGTTTTTCTGAGCGTTGGCCACGATCTGGAGCGCCAACGTGGTTTTCCCGGACGCTTCGGCCCCGTAGATCTCGACCACGCGCCCGCGGGGCACTCCCCCGATGCCCAAGGCGGAGTCCAGGGCCAGCGTTCCCGTCGAAATCGTCTCGACCTTGACGTCCGCGGCCTTCTTCCCCAGCTGCATGATGGTACCCTTGCCGAACTGTTTTTCAACCTGCTCCAGAGCGAGGTTGAGGGCCTTCATCTTTCCGTCGGCGGCTTCTTTCGCCATGGTCAAACTCCTTCCGCGGGGAGGCTCCCCCCCGGTAATGCATGTTCCGAAAACGGTCGATACACCGCCCCCCGGGGCGTGATCGTGCTTCTGAAAAAAGTTATCAGATCGACCCGGAAGCGGCCAGCAGTTTCGGGCTCCAGGGATTCGAGTTCCCGGGAAAGCCGTGCCGGCGACGCGCCCGGGCGGGGCCGCAGGAGGGTGAGGTGCGGCAGAAACTCCCGGTCGCGGGCGGGGAAGCCCGCTTCCGCCAGGCCGCGGTCCAACGCCGAGGCCAGAGCCTCGAACTCGGCGCCGCCACGGACCAGGGCCGCCCAAACCACCCGGGGACGCCCCCGGGACGGGAAAAACCCGCAGCGGCCGAACTCCGCGGAAAAAGAGGACCCGATCCCGGCGGCGGCGGCGACGACCGCGTCGATTTCATCCACCCGGGCGGCGGGGACTTCGCCCAGAAAGCGGAGCGTGATGTGCAGGTTTTCCGGGGGTACCGGCCGCGCGCCGCCGCCGGAGACGGCCAAACGCCGGGAGAACCCGGAAAATCGAGCGGCCACATCCGGCGGCAGGGGGGCGG
The DNA here is from genome assembly GCA_035380285.1 of bacterium. Taxonomy (NCBI): domain Bacteria; species bacterium. The sequence goes on from DAOSXE010000002.1 coordinate 88,162, forward strand.
CCACGAACACCCGGAAAGCGGAGGGGCCGAGACCTGGGGTCGCCGCCAGGGCCAGCGCCTCCTCCACGGCCCGGACCCTGATCTCCTCCCGGGAACCGGCGAACCGAAAGCGGCGGCATTCGACTCGGGAGCCGGCGACGGCGATATACACCAGTCCCACCGGTTTCCGGTCCGTCCCGCCGCCGGGGCCGGCGATGCCGGTGACCGCAACGCCGATGTCGGTTCCCATCAGTGTTTTCACTCCCGAGGCCATCAGCTCCGCCACCGGCCGGGAGACCGCACCCTCCCGGGAGACGATCTCTTCGGGGACCCCCAGCAACCCGGATTTGACCCGGTTTTCGTAGGCGATCACTCCGCCCGCAAAATACCGGGAACTGCCGGGAAGAGCGCTCAGCGCCGCGCCCAGCATGCCTCCGGTGCAGGATTCCGCGACCGCGATCGTGAGCGCCCGCTCACGAAGCCGGGCCGCCAGTTCGAGGATGTGGCCGCGCGGGTCCATGGTTCCTCCCTTCCGGGCGCCCGAGCGCCGGAACCTTTTGTGGGTTCGGCGCCCGATTCGCGTTATTATACCCGACAAGATGGGCAAGAGACAGAACATCCCCCGGCCCGGCGCGGGCGCTCTCTGCCTGAGCGTCGTCATCCTGGCCGCTTTTTTCTTCCGGCTGGTGTTCTTTCTCCAGTTCGACTCCAGCCCCATCGCCGGAATGCTGGTCGAAGATTCCCGGGTTTACCATCAATGGGCCCTGGACATCGCCGGCGGCGACTGGCTGGGCAGGGAGGTTTTTTTCGCCCTCCCCTTCTACCCCTATTTTCTGGGAGCCGTTTACACGGTCTTCGGCCCCCACCTGGAGGCGGCCAAAATCGTCCAACTGCTCCTGGGCACCCTCAACTGCTGGCTGATCTTCCTGGTGGGAAAACGGTTCTTCTCCGCCGTCACCGGCGTGATCGGGGCGGCGATCATGGCCGTCTACGGGTGGCTGGTGGTGTACGATTCCTCGGTCCTGTCCCCGACGGTGGTCGTCACGCTTTCCGCCCTGCTCCTCCTCCTGCTGGGCGCCCTCAAACCGCGGGGAAACCTTTGGGGATGGGCGGGCGCCGGGTTGGTGGGGGGCATAACGGGCACCGCCGGCGCCCATGTTCTTCTTTTCCTGCCCGCGGCCGCCCTGCTTACGGCTTTCGGGCCCGGGCCGGAGAGCCGGGGGAGAAAGACGGCCGCGGCCGGGGCGTTCCTTCTCGGCGTCGGCCTGGTTCTCGGCGCGGTCACCTGGAGAAACTACGCGGTCGGCGGCGAATTCGTCCCCCTCACAGCGCACGGTGGAATCAATTTCTACATCGGCAACAACCCCGGGTCCCGGGGCGTGTTCGAACCCCCTCCCATCCTGCGCACGGGAGGGGCCACCCTGCAGGAAGATTCCCGCCGGGTGGCCGAGAAGGAGACGGGGCGGCGCCTCACTCCTTCCGAGGTCTCCTCGTTCTGGTTCGATAAGAGCCTCTCGTTTTTCCGTTCCTCCCCGGGGGCCGCGCTGCTGCTGATGGGGAAAAAAGCGCTCATCTTCTGGGACGGCCTGGAGATCGCCGACGTCATCCACCCCTTCTTCTACCGGGAGTTCGCCCCCATCCTCTCCTTTCCCTTCCTGGTATTCTCGGCGGTGGCTCCCCTCTGCCTTCTGGGGTTGTTCGTCGCGCTGCCCGGCAGCCGGAAGCGGAGGCTGCTTTACGCCTTCGTTCTCGCCTATTATCTCTCGGCCGTGCTCTATTTCATCAACTCCCGCTACCGCCTTCCCCTGGTTCCTTTTCTTCTTCTCTTCGCCGGCTTCGCCCTCGAGCGGGGCTGGACGAACCTCAGGCGCGGCCGGTTCGTTCCCGTCCTGCTTTCTCTTCCCGTCCTGGCCTTCCTGACCTGGGTGGTCAACCCGCAGGTGCTGGGAATCTCCTCCCCGCGGTTTTACCTGAACATGGGCGCGGGCCACAACCACCTGGGATCGTGGTATACCCAGCAGGGAGATCTGGAACGGGCTTTGAAGGAATTTACCGAAGCCCGGCGGCTGGAACCGTACCGGGCCGAAGCCAACTTCAACCTGGGGTCGACCCTGCTGAGAATGAAACGCTATCGGGAAGCGGAAGCGTATTTCCGGGAGGCGGTCAGAATCAACCCCTTCTACGAATCCGCCCACCTGTCCCTGGGATACATTTTCGAAGTCTCCGGAGATACGGCGGCGGCGGAAGCGAAGTACCGCGAGATCATCGCCAACCTCCCGGGCAGCCCCTCGGCCTGGCTGCAACTGGCCCGGCTCCTGATCCGGGAAGGAGAACCGGGGAAGGCGGGGGCGCTGCTTGAAGAAGGCTTGGTACGCCACGGCGGCAACGAGCTGTTTTTCCTCTACCTGGCTCTGGCCCGGGAGGGGGAGGGGAATCTCCCCGGCGCCCTGGCCGCGGTCGAACGGGGAACGGCGGCCCTCCCCGATTCCGGCCTGCTCCAGGGGGAAACCGGGAGGTTGATCCTGAAAACCGGCGGGGATCCCAACCTGGCGGCCCGTTATCTGGAGCGGGCGGTGCGGTTGCGGCCCGCAGACCCCCTCCCCCGCCTCTGGCTGGGAGACCTCCTGGCCGCGTCCGGCCGGGCCGTACGAGCCCGGGCTCTTTGGGAAGAAGGGGCCGCGCTCGCTCCCGACGACCCCCGTTTCCGCGAACGACTCGACCGCCCGGAAGCCGCCCTCCCCTGACCTTCCCGGCTCCCGCCCGCTCCCGCTCCCTTTTCCAGGCGGCCGCGGATAAAGGCTCCCAGGTCCGACTCGGGCCGGACGATATCCAGGATCAGGAGCAGGTCCCGGCGGGCGGCGGCTTCCCGGGCGTCGAGCAGCGCCAGAAGCTCGGCGGCGGCGGCGTAGTCGGCCGCCCGGGCCAGACGCCGGGACCGGAGCAACGCCGCCGGCAAGCCGGCGGAACCGCGGAGACGGCTCGAATGGAGCCCCGCGATGGCGAGCATGGCCCGCCGGTCGCCGGGGGGGAAGGCGGCGTCGGGAGCGCGCTTCAGATGAAACCGGGCGCCCCGCCAGTCCGCCTGATGGAAAAGAATCAATCCCAGACCGGCATGGGCGCCGGCCGCGACCGGGTCCCTCGCCAGGATCTCCCGGAAAATCCCCGCCGCTTCTTCCCACCCTCCCCGGCTCAGCAAGCGCAGGGCCCGCGCGCAGCGGTCGGCTTCGCCCCCCTTCATTGTTTCTCCCTGATGAAGACGGAGATCTCGGGCCGGTTGTATTTGAGGTCGTGGGGAGGGAACCCCGTCCCGAATACCAGCGGCCCCAGCGCCGGGGTGGCCCGGAACCGCCGCAGCAGCCGGTAACCCTCTTTTTCGCCCAGAAACGAGGTCCAGAGAGCGCAACGCTTGTCGTCGTAGAGCTCGTCCAGGCGCAGGATCTGCCGGTAATCGAAGTCCGTCACCACCAGATAACGGGGCCGGGCCCCCGGAGCCAGGGCCCGGATCAGGCGATCGTACCGCCGGAGGCGGAAGCGGGTGTCGCCGGGCTCCAGGGGGGGGTCATCCAGGTAAACCAGCCCGGTTTCGGTCTTGATGAAGCCGATATCGGCTCCGGCGGGGAGGTTCTTCAACATCCATTCGAGAGCGGCCTCGCGGGGATCGGGGCCGGCCAGCATCCGCGCGTAGGCGGCGGAGATGAGCAGCATCCAGGCCCCCACCCCCAGCACGGCAGCGGTCCAAACCCGGCCGAAGCGACGGTTCCGGGGGAAGGAGGAGGCCACGCCGCCGGCGGCGACGCAGAGCGCGGGGACAAGGGGGAGCAGGAACCGAATGAATTTGACGGTGGGGATCGATATCAGGACCAGGTAGGGAACGACGAACGCCAGCAACACCAGGTCGGAACGCCGCCGGCGGATGGCCGCCGCCGTCACCCCGGCAACGACCAGAAGCCACCAGCCGGTCCCGCCCGCGTAGTAGAAATTGTAGAAAACCTGGTAGGCGATGCCGGGAGATGTGTCGATAAAGATAGGGCCGTGGCCCTTGCTGATCAGATAAGCGGACTGGCCCGCCAGGTCGCGCCAGAACACCGGAAGATCGCCGACGAGAAAAGGAGTGGAGAGAAGAAAAACGCCGGCGGCGGCGCCCAGGGCGAAGACCAGACGACGGGGGCGCCCCGGCGCCGGCGGCGCCAGGAAATGGGCGGCGATCACGGGCAGCAGCACGAAGCCGGCGTTGTATTTGGTCCCTGCGGCCAGGCCCGCCGCCGCCCCCGCCGCCAGATACCACCCTCCCCCCCCGCCGGTCAGGATCGCGGCCGCGCCCCAGAGAGAAAACGCCACCATACACGTCGCGGGGACGTCCACGGTGGCGTAGTGGGAAAGCAGCACGTGCAGCGGCACAGTCGCCAGCAGCACCGCCGCCAGCAGACCGCAGCGGCGCCCGTAGAGGCGCCGGCCGGCGGCGTAAACCGGAAATAGGGTAAGGGTCCCCAGCGCCGCCGCCCAGATCCGGCCGAGCAGGTGCAGTCCCTGGGGCCCGGCGGGCAGAAACTTCTCCGCCGGGATCCGGGAAAAGTAGAGAAGGTAAAGATAGAACGAGGGCATGCTGAACCAATGGGGGTTGAGATCGCCGCGCTGCATGACGAGCACGCGGCGGATGGCGGTGGCCTCGTCGGGGTGAAAAAAATAGGGAAACCCGAAACCGAGTCCGGTTACGCGAAGAACCCCGGCGGCGGCGGCCAGGAGCGCGATGAGAAGGAGGAACCGGCGGGGACTCATTCCCGGCAATCAGTAGCCTTCGGCCCGGGCGACCCCGTCCCCCGAGACCAGTTCCACCGAGCGGCTGGTTCCGATCCGGTTGGCCCCGGCCCGGATCAGCTCGTAGGCGAATTCGCGGGTCTTGACCCCGCCGCTGGCCTTGATCAGGAGTTCGTCCCCGACGATCTCCCGGATCAGGCGCACGTCTTCGACCGTCGCCCCTCCCTCGACCATGCCGGTCGAGGTCTTGATGAATTTGGCTCCCGCGGCCTTGGCCAGGCAGCAGCCGCAGATTTTTTCGTTTCGGGTCAACAAGCCGGTTTCGAGAATGACTTTGACCGGTTTCCCTTCACAGGCGCCTACCACCTGCTTGATGTCCTCCAGGACCATGACGTAGTACTTGGATTTAAGCGAACTGATATTGATCACCATATCGATTTCCTGGGCGCCGCGGCTGACGATGGCGTCATGGGCTTCAAAGGCCTTGGCGACGGGAGTCATCTGGCCGTGGGGGAAACCCACCACCGCTATGGGGATCACGTCGGAGCCTTCCAGGAGCCTGGCGACGTATTCGACGTTGCTGGAATGGACGCAGACCGAGCGGAAATGATATTTCTTCGCCTCCTCGACCAGACGGTCGAAATCCTCCTTGGTCGCCTCCGGTTTGAGCAGGGTATGATCGATGATCGACGCCAGCTTGCGGTCATAGGCGGCTTCGTTCATGGGCACCTCCTCGGGTTCCGCCCGGTTCGCCTGCATACTAACGGTTGGGCGGCCGCCCGGCAACGGCTTTTAACTCCGTTTCCGCCCCTCCCCCGGTCCCGGCGGGCGCGGCGGTATTGATGTCGAAAACCGCGATCTCGGGCCGGGAGAGGAAACGTATCTTGGGAGCGAAGCGCCCGTCCATCCCCAACCCCCGGTTGATATAGAGGCGGCATCCCCCTACGTCGTGCCAACCCCTGGTGAAGCGGCTTCCCAACCGGGTCCCGGTCATCACCGCTCCCACGAGGGGGAAACGGACCTGGCCTCCGTGGGTGTGGCCGGTGAGCAGGAGATCGACGCCCCGGGCCTTAAGCCGGGGATTGGGGGGCGGGGGCGGAGAAAAGAGACGGGGCAGGGCTTCGGTCCAACCGTGAGGCCCTCCCCGGGGGTCGAACCCGAAAGCCGGGCTGTGATACAGAAGGACGATGGGAAGATCGGTAGAGACCCCCGCGAGCGCGCGGTCCAGATCGGGAGCGACGTAATCCAGGCCCGCCACCACCAGCTTCCCTCCGTCCCGGTTCACGACCGCCGACCGGTTGGAAAGATACTCGACGCCGGTACCTCGAAGCAGCTCCGGATCCTCGGCGGCGGGGTTGCTGCTGCCGGAAACGGCGTAGACTCCCAGCGGGGCCCGCAGAGAAGCCAACAGCCTCCGGGCGGCGGCGGCGCCGGGGGCCTGGTAACTGAGGAGACCGGTATAATAGTCGCCGGTGACGACGATCAGGTCGGGAGAGAGACCCGATACGATCTCGACTGCCGCCTCCTCCCGCCCGGTCCAGCGCTCGGCCTGGATATCCGAGATCTGGACCAGGCGCAGGGCCGGAGCGCCGGGCAGAACCAGGCGGTGGAACGTCACCTCGATGCGGTAGGGCTCGACGAAAAAGGAATACGCGGCGAGGGCGAGCAGACAGATATTGAAAACGGCACCGAGGCGGCGCCCGCGCGGACCGCGGCGGCGGAACGCGAGGACAAGATCGAGAACCGGGTTCATGACCATGAGCCCGTAAAAGATCAGAGCCACCAGGAAAAGCGTCCCGGTGCTGAGATCGTCGAGCGAAGCCATCCCCAGGGAAAAAACCACGGCCAGAGGCAGATAGACCGACCAAGCGGCGGCCAACCTCCCCGGATAGGCACGGGCGACCCGGGCGGCCACCCTCCGGGACAGGGCCAGCAGCAACGCCGCGGTGACGAGCGGAAGGATATAGTACCAGGGAAGGCCGTAGAGCCAGGCCCCCTCGAAGTTAAGGCCGCCTTCGATCACCGTGAACCCATCCGAATCCGTTCTCCCCGGCGGACGCAGGAACCGTGCGCTTCCGCCGACCGGAGACGATGGAGCGCGGCCGGCCCGGGCGCCGGCGCTCCGTCATCTCAGGAATCTGCCTATCCCCTTCAAGGCGGCCATCAGATAACTTTGTTTCGCGGCCGACACCGCGGCGCCGTCTTCCAGGGACCGGTCGGACCGGTCGGTTACCCCGCCCTCGAAAAAGTTATAGGCCTCCAACGCCATCCTCATTTTGACGTGGGGCGTGAAAAGACAGCAATCGTCCCAGCCGGCGAGGACCATGAAATCCTCGCCTCCGTCCGCCAGCAGGTTTTTGCCGTTGCTGTACAACTCCGGAGGGTTGTCGTCGCCCAAGACCCCCAGGAGGGTGGGAACGATATCGAAGTGGTTCGTGGGCTCGGAGAAGACGCCGGGCGCCCGGCCGGGAATCCGGATAACCATGGGAACCTTGGTCTGGTAGTCGGTATAGGCCGAATTATGGCCGAAATAACCGGTTTCCCAGAATTCCTCCCCGTGGTCGCCGGTCACGACCACGACGGTGTCTTCGAGCAGGTTCTCGGCGCGCAGGGCTTCCAGCATCTCTCCCAGCGACCCGTCGGCGCAGCGGACGGCGTTCCGGTAGCGGTTGAATATTTCCTCCCGCTGGTCCCTGAGGTCGGTCTTGACGTAGCTTACCTCGCGGCAGAAGGGAGTGAAGTGGGCCGAATCTTCGGGGAAGGAGTAGGGGGCGTGGGGGGCGTCCAGGAAAGCGAAGCAGAAAAAAGGCCGGGCGCCGGACCGGTTCTTCAGCCACTCCCGAAATCGTGAAACCAGCACCCGGTCGCGGTCCTTGGCCTTTTTGGGGCCCATCCGGTCTTCGATCGCCTCGGGAACGTCCACGAAAAGGGTCTGGCGGAATTCGGGGTAATCCATATCCGTGCTGGAATAGGCCTTGAAGTCGTACCCGTTTTCCTGCAGGAGCTTGACCAGGACCGGGCCCTGGCGGCTGGCCAGAGCCGGGTGCCAGTAGGTTCCGTAAAGCCCGTAGACAAGGGCGAACCCCCCGAAACGGCTGGTGTTTCCTCCGGAATAATGATCGGTCAGAACCAGGGCGTCGGAGGCGAAAGCGCAGAGGTTGGGGGTGGTCTCGGGGGCGAACATATCGAACCGCATGCTCTCCACCATGATAATGACGACATTCAGAGGCCGCGGCAGCCGGCCGTAGCGGAATCCCGGAAGCGGGTAATCGAGGCTGGAGTACTCGAGAGACACGCGCGGCAGGGTTTCCTGGGCGGGACGGTCGAGGAACGTTTCCAGAAACCGCTTGAAGGTCAGGGGTTGGTAGAGGGGAAGGACTTTCCGGTAGCGGATGACGGGCACGTACGAGTAAAAATCGGCCAACCCGAACGCCGTTTTTTCCGCCAGAAAAGCGAGCAGGAAGACCGCGAAGAAACCCGCGACCGGAAGGGGGCGGGTCAGCCCGGCGCGCCTCCCCCCCCGGAAGAGGACCCCGGCCAGGAGCCAGAGGAGCAGGCCCTGGACGGCTACCACCCCCCCCAGGCCCAGCAGGGCGACGGCGCGATCCGAGGAATCGAAGCGGACCGAGTCCCAGTATCCGGGGGTGAGCATGGCTTCGATCGCCAGGCTGTTGAGGTGAAAATGATGAAAGAGGAACACGCGCACGTCCACGAAGACGTACACCTGGATGAGCGTGAAGAACAGGACCCCTGCGGCCGCCGACGCCGCCCGGGAGCGGAAGACCAGGAGAACCAGCATCGCCGCCCCGGACGCGGCCAGCCCCATGAAGAGAAAATTGGAGAAAAAAGCGCAGTATTTATAGACGGTCACCCACCCCTGCGACGGAGCCGTGGAGAGGTAGGGCATTCCGCTGAGCATGAGAAAGCCGGCGTTGAGCACGCCGGCGACGAACAGCGCCCGGTAGAGCGCGCGCTTTTTGTCCCGTTTCGCGGTCATCGGTCACCGGAGAGACAATCTACCGGCTTCGGAGCCCGGAATCAAGCCCCGGCCTCGTTCGCCGCCGCATCAGCTCCCGGTAGTAGGACTCGTGGCCGGCGAGGGTGCGGTCGATGCCGAATTCGTTCAGCGCGCGTCGACGGGCGGCGGCGACCAGGCCGGCGCGCCGGCGCCGATCCCGTATGACCAGGGCGATTTTTTCCGACAACCCGGCCTCGTCGCCCGGCGCATAGAGAAAACCTTCGCGGCCGTCGCGGATCAATTCCCGGTTTCCCGGGATATCGGTGGCTATGACCGGAACTTCCAGGGCCATGGCCTCGAGAAGCGCCTGGGGAAACCCCTCCCGGGCGGAAGGCAGCACGTTGACGGTGAAAATCCGGTAATAATCGAGGACGTCGTCCATGGGAACGCGGCCGGCGTAGATCACCCTCCGTCCCGGAGGAAGCCCGGCCCGGAGCCGGGCCAGCTCCGGGTTTTCCTCCAAACCGCAAAAAACCAGGGTCAGTTTTTTCTCGGGGAGCCGGGCGGCGGCCCGGAGGACGTCGGCCTGCAGCTTGAGACGGGATATGCACCCGATCACGGTCTCTTCCGCTCCGATCCCCCACCGGGCGCGCAGACGGGCCGGGGCGTCCGCAGCCAGATTCCGATACCGTTCGGGCGGAGTCCCGTTATGGATCGTCCTGATGTGCCCCGGGGGGATCCCCATCCCCGCCAGGGCCTCGGCCACGCCGGAACTGACCGCGACGATGCCGTCGGTCCCGCGGGTGTAGAAGCGCACCTGCAGAAAATTTCCGGAGCTGCTGGGCATCGTCCGGCGGGTGTGAACCACGACAACGGGAAGCCGGTAGCGCCAGCGGGCCAGCACCGAGGTATAGCGGTCTCTTCCCGCCTGGGCGTTGATCAGTTCGATCCCCCGCTCCCTCACCGCGGCGGCGATCTGCCCCATGTTGCGCCGGTCGAACTTGCCCCGGAAGGTCATGGGAATAGGTTCGACCGGTCCCGAGCCGAGCCGGGAATAGAGTGCGGATTCCTTCCGGCAGCCCACGCACACCCGGTGGCCGCGGCCGGCCAGGCCCTCGGCCAGCCACCCGATCGAGTTGGTGGCTCCGGCCATGTCCCCCTGGCATGTGAGCAGCAATATCTTCATTCCCGGCGGCCGAACTCCTCTTGGGCGGGTTCGAGACCCGTCCGGCCGGGGGCCGACTTCCCGGCATGGCATCATACCGGCGGCGGCGAGACGGGAACGGCTTCTCCCGCGCTCCGGATCACTCCGGCGCGCCCGGAAACCGCCGGGTAGAATTTTCCAGCTCCCAGAGCCTCGCGTATTTTTCCGCCACATAGCAGGAAGACAGGACGGCGCTGATCAGGCCATGCGCGCCGTCGAGAAACCCGCGGCGGAAAACGTAGTTTTTTAAAAAATTGAAAACCGGATTGGCCGCGATCCGGGCCGCCGCGGCGCCGCGGCGGCCTCGAGCATAGGCTTCGGCCTGAAGGGCGGCGTAGCGACTGGACTTCCGGACGAACTCGTCGATCGAACGGTGGGTGTAATGGATCAGACGATTTTTCAACACTCCCGCCGGTTCTTCCGGCACCAGCCGGGCATGGACCCGGGCTCCGTCGAACCGGTAGCGGTCTTTGCGGAAGAGGATATTGTTCAAATCCCGGTTCCAACCGCCGTAGCGCATTTCGCGCCCGAGAAAAATTCCCCGGCGGAAGACGAAATAACGCCCGTAAAGCGGGTCGCGCACCGTCTCGAGCAGCTCGTCCCGGAGCGCTTCCGGCATTACTTCGTCGGAATCGATGATGACGATCCAGGCGTGCGTGGCTTGATCGATGGCCCAGTTGCGCTGCTCCGATTCCGAGGTGTATTCCCTTCGAAAAAAGCGGTGGGCGTAGCGGCGGGCCACTTCATCGGTCCGGTCGCGGCTGCCGGAATCCACCACGATCAATTCATCCGCCCAGCACAGGGAGCGAAGACAGCTCTCGATGTAGGGCATATTGTCGCAGCAGGTAACGATGGCGCTGATATCGACCATTGTTATTATCTCATTGTTCTTATCTACGAGGAGGAGTTCATATGCCGTACGGCGGCAGTCTTGCCAACGCCCGCTCGATATGGATAATAGTTTACTATGGCAAATGAAAATGACAAGCCATTATCCGGCGCCCCCGCGGCGGGGGGGAGCCGTCGCCCCGATGAACGGACTCCGCTGCTTCCTCTGAACATCTTCCTTCCCGAGATCGGGCCACGGAAGGTCGCCGGACTGATCGCGTTCTTCGTCGTCCTGGCCGTAACCGCCAGAAGCATCCGCTATCTTCTCTGTTTCCCCCTCTGGCCCGACGAAGGATTCCTCGCCGCCAATTTCATCTGCGCCCGCTTCGACGGGTTGCTCGGCCCCCTGGCCTACCATCAGGTTGCACCCCTCTTCTTTCTCTGGACGGAGGCGGCCGCGGTCAAGCTTCTCGGCTTCAACGAGTACGCGCTCCGCGTGTTCCCTTTCCTCTGCGGCATCGGCGCCGTGTTTCTGTTCGTCCGGGTGGCCCGAAATCTTTTGGGAGGGCTGCCCGCCCTGCTGGCCGTTGCCCTTTTCGCCGTTTCCTACTACCCCATCCGTCACGCGGTGGAAATCAAACCCTATTCCGTCGACCTCGCCGTATCCCTGCTCCTCACCCTCGGGGCGGTCGCGTGGCTGCGGAACCCGGAGAAAACCGCCCCGTTGTGGGCTCTGGTCGTTTTTGCCCCGATCGCGGTCGGCCTCTCCTTTCCCGCCGCTTTCACCGGGGGGGGGATTGTCGTCGCCCTGTTGCCCGCGGCCTGGGGCCGGCTCCGCTCCCGGATCGCCTGGTGCTGCCTGCCGTTGACGTTGATTGCCGGCTTTCTCGTCGTCTATGCCGTTTCCACCGGCCCCCAGTTGGAGCGCGAGAGCTGGCTGCGGAAGGAAGACCCCGCCACCAGCTCCTTCAACCAGGACCAGGCCTGGACAAGAACCTTCCCGCCCCTGGGGCACCCCGGGCGCCTGGCGGCGTGGCTCCTGCGCACGCACACCGGCCTGCTTTTCGCCTACCCCAACGGGGGCCACAACGGAGGATCCGCGGCGACGTTCGTCCTCTTCGCGGTCGGGGCGGCGGTATTCTTCCGGCGGGGACGGCGCCTGCCCCTCGCCCTGCTTCTCTCACCCTTTCTCTTCACCTTCATCGCCGCCATCCTCCACCGCTACCCCTACGGCTACAGCGCGCGTTTCAACCTCTATCTGGCCCCCGCCATCTGTTTGCTCGCCGGCCTGGGGGGAGCCAGGCTCATCGCTTTGATCTCCTCGCCACGGCTGCGGAAACCCGTCACCGGAGCCGCTCTCGGCTTGCTGGCTCTAACCGGAACGGCGACGGCGGCTGTCGACCTTTTCCACCCCTACAAGAACATCGAAGACGTCCGCGCCCGCGATTTCGCCCGGAAGTTCTGGCGGGGACAACCGCGGGACGTTCAAACGGTGTGCGTCTATCGCGACCTGGGGATCGAATTTTTCCCACGCCTGTTTCAGTGGGGCCACTCTTCCCGCTACCTCTGCCACCAGGAAATCTTCCGCGACGACCCGGGCGGAGGTGGGGCGACGCGGTCCCTGCGCCCCTTGCGCGTCGTGGTATTCAGCGTGCCCGACCGGTTCGAGCCCTACGCCGCCCTCGACGAAGTGCGTTGGCGGAACTGGCTGGAAACGACGACCGAGGAGTATGAATTCGTCTCGCATCGACGTTATCAAGTCAACGCCGGGATCGACTCCCATCACGAAACCTACGATATCTACGAGTTCGTCCCCCGTCCCCCGGAAACGGAGAAAACGGCGTCCCCGGAACCGCCGCCGCTCCCGGGGAAGCCGATTGATTCCGCCGTTCCGGCGGGATACCATGCTGTTTCCGAACACCGGTGAACATGAAAAAAACCGCTTCGTTTATCGCCCTGCTCCTGGCGGCCGCGGCCGCGCCCTACGGGGTGCGGGCGATCTTCGGCCTCGCTTACTCCCTCCCCTATCTCGACCTCGTCACCGGCAGTCGCATCTGGTCGATCTCCATCTACCGGGGACCCGATCCTTTCCGGCTCTCCCCCCTCACCGATGCCGACATCCCCGTTCTGACCGCGAACGACGTCGACGATATCCCCGCGACCATGGTCGCGGATCCCTTCCTGGCCCGCGACGGAGGCCGCTGGTTCCTCTTTTTCGAGGTCATCGACCGCCGTTCGGATCAGGGAGATATCGCCGTGGCTTCCAGCAGCGACGGTCTGTCCTGGAATTACGAACGCGTGGTTCTGAACGAGCCTTTTCACCTCTCCTATCCTTACGTCTTCTCCGACGGCGGCGAGTGGTTCATGATCCCGGAAAGCGCCGAAGCCGGCGCCGTTTTCCTTTATCGGGCCCTGGATTTTCCCGGAGGCTGGGTGCGGGATACGGTTCTGATCCCGCGTCCCCTCAAGGACTCGTCGATCATCCGCCACGACGGGACCTGGTATATCTTCGCCCGGGGCTCGAACAAGGATCTACTGCTCTATACCGCACCGGCGCCGCGGGGTCCGTGGCGCGAGCACCCGAAAAGCCCCCTGATCGCGGGCGACGACGACATCACCCGGCCGGGAGGAAGAATGATCCATTACCGGGGACGCGTTATCCGGTTCGCCCAGGACGGCGACCCCGTCTACGGGAACTCGGTGAGGGTCTTCATCGTCGACCGGCTCACTCCGGACGAGTACCGGGAACACGAATCGGCCTTGAGCCCCGTCGTCCGCGGGACCGGGCACGGTTGGAACCAGGAAGGCATGCATCAGGTCGACGCCGTCGAAACCGAACCGGGCCGGTGGCTGGCGGCGGTGGACGGATACCCCCGGCGGACCAAAACGATCGTAGCGGGTTTCGGCCCAGGTCTCCGGGCCCCGCGGCTTGAGCGGTAATCGCCGGAAATTAGCCCTTGCTTTGAAAATCCGCCGAGGTCTATGTTCCTTTTACGGCCCGGGCCGGGATGCCAAAGGCCCTGAAACGGAATTTTCGGTGCTGATGCCATGAACGCCAAGAAAAAAACCGCCGCCCTCTCCACCCTCTTCAACGTGGTCCTCACCGTTCTCAAGTTTGCCATCTACTTCCTGACCGGCAGCCTGGCGGTTCTGGCCGAAGCCTGGCACAGTCTCTCCGACATCGTCACCTCGCTGCTGGTGCTGTTCTCGCTGGGGTCGGGCCCCGCCCCGGAAGGGCCGGAAGGGCGCCGACGCGGTTGGAGCCGCCTGCCCCTGGAAGCCAGAATCTCCTTCGTCATCGGCCTTTTCATCCTGGCCGCGGCCGTCATGGTGGTTAAAAAGATCGTCGGCAGCTCCGCCGCGTCCGTGACCTATCCGTTGATCTCCGGGCTCTTCTTCATCCTCTTTGCCCTCGGCTCCTTCTTCGTCTACCAGTTCGAAACCAGGGTGGGAAAGCAGACGAGGTCGCCGGGTCTGGTCTCGGACGGACTTCACTCCAAGGCCGACATGCTCGGTTCTCTGATCGCCGGGTTCGCCCTCATCCTTCTGCAGTTGGGCGTGAACGCGGACAAACCGGCGGCGATCGTGATCTGCGTCTTTCTTGTCTCCTTCGCGCTCGATACCTTCGTCAACTTCGTGCGGGCGCTGCGCGGGGAAACGGAGTGGACCGATCGGGCCTCCCTGAGACTGATCGAGAACATCTTCCAGGGCGTAGCCCGCGGCCGCCCCGAAGCCGAAGGCGGAACCGGTTGGCGGAGCTGGCTGGAGCCAAGGCGCAGGGCGGTAAAAAGAACCGCCGGCGCCGTTCTCGCCGCCGTCGCCGCCGTCGGGCTCTTCTCCCTGTGCTTCTTCACCGTGGGACCGCGCGAACGTGCCGTCCGGGAGCGCCTGGGAACCCCGCTGGATGTCGACGCGCCCCTGGGACCGGGGTTTTACCTAAAACTCCCCCCGCCCCTGGAAAGAGTGCTCAAGGTCGACACCACCGGCATCAGGACCATGGACGTGGGCAACGTCAGCAACCCCCAGGTGCCGGCGCTGATCTGGACCAGGGAGCACGGCGTCGATCAGGCCTTTCTTTCCGGAGACAACAACTTTTTTTACCCGTACCTGACCGTCCACTACCGGGTCAAAAACGTCCGTGATTACCTCTACCGCCAAGCCGCGCCGGAAGAATGCCTGGCGCTCCTGACCGACTCCCTGATCACGGAGATCTACGCCGGGCGGACGTTCTACGACATCGCCACCGTTTCCCGGCGCCCGATCGAAGAAGAGATCCGGGGCCGGCTTCAGCGGCACCTCGACCGGTTCGGAACCGGCCTGGAGGTGGTGGAAGTCAACACCAAGGATATCCACCCCCCCATTTCGATCGCGGGCGCGTTCGAGGAAGTCATCGCCGCCATGCAGGAGAAGGTGCAGAGCGTCAACCAGGCGATCGGCTACCGGAACACGGTGCTTCCCCAGGCCCGGGGCGAATCTTCCCGGACCCGGGCCGAGGCCCAATCCTATGTGCGTTCCCAGGTCGATACCGCCGACGGCGATGCCGGAAAATTCCGGGAGATCAGCCTGGCCGCTTCCATGCGGCCGGCCCTTTCCCGGACCCTGCTCTACCTGAGAACCGTGCGCGAAACCCTGGGGGGAAAACGCCTGATCCTGGTTTCGCCCGAAGTCGAACCCCCGGATATCTGGCTGGGAGCGACGGGCCGGCCGCCGCTCGTCGGCGCTACTTTGGAGAACATGTATCCATGAGAAAAACCCTTGTCGTTCTGATCGTCATCGCTCTGGCGGTCTGGTTGGTCAGCCTCTGCATCTTCACCGTCAGCGAACGCGAAATCGTCATCATCACCCGCTTCGGCCGACCGATCGGCCAACCCGTTTCGGAAGCCGGACCGCACCTCAAACTGCCCGGATTCATCGATACGGTCAACCGACTCGACCGGAGGATTCAGGTGTTCAAGACCCTGCCCATCCAGCTCCTCCTCGGAGACAAAAACCCGATCATCATGACCTGCTACGTCACCTGGAGGATCGCCTCCCCCCTGAAATTCTTTCAATCGGTAACCACCGCGGAAACCGCCCGCCAGAAACTCGAAGACATGATCAACGCCCGTTTGGGAAGCGTCCTCGGCGATTTCACCCTTTCCCAGATCATCAACGTCGACCCCGAGAAAGTGGAGTTGGGCGAGATCGAGCGACTGATTCTGACCGAAGCCGGCGGCCAGGCCGCCCGGGAATACGGTCTGGAAATCGTCGACGTCGGCATCTGCCGTCTCTCCTACCCCAGCATCGTCACCAACGCCGTCTACAACCGGATGAAGGCGGAGCGGGAAAAGGAGGCGAAAAAATACCGGGCGGAAGGCCTGGAAGAAGCGGCCGCGATCGAAGCCGACGCGGATAAACAGGCGGCGGAGGTCCGGGCCCAGGCGTACAAGGAGGCGGAGATCGTCAAGGGGGAGGGAGACGCCGAAGCCATCCGCATCTACGCCGAAGCCTACGGACGCGATCCGGACTTTTACCGGTTTCTCGACACCATGGAGACGTATAAGAAAATATTGGGCAAGGAGACCACTCTTATTTTATCCACCGGTTCGGAACTCTTCCGCTACTTGGCCCCTCTCCCCTCCCCCGCGCCCCCAGAAGCCTCCCCGACGCCATGAGCACTTCCCTGGGACAAGAACTGCGCGATGCCTGGCGGCACGCCCGGCGGTTCTCCGCCCTGGTGGCGGGAGCCCTGGCGGCGCTGCTGCTTCTCTACGAACTTTCCACCATGCTGTATTCGATCAAACCCAACCAGCTGGGGCTGGTGGAGTTCATGGGGACCGTCGCCAACCGCCGGGTTCTCCCCGGACTGCATCTGACTTGGCCCTGGCCGCTGAGCCGGGTGCACCGGGTTCCGGCCAAGGAAGTGCAGCGGATGATGGTGGACACGTTTTTCCAGGATTCCGGCGAGGAATCGCGTTCCTACCTTTTCTACCGTCTCACCGGCTTGGAATCGTATTGCCTCTCCGGGGATAATAACGCGGTCGAGATCGCCGCCGTGATTCAGTACACCATCAGCGATCCTTACGCCTATCTCTACGGTTGCGCGGACAAAGAGGAACTCCTGCGCAGCATCGTCTGCCGCCGGATGATCGGACTCCTGGCGGAACGACCCATCGACGAGATTCTGACTTACGGCAAAAAGGAAATCGGGCAGAAGCTCAGAGCGGGAGCGCAGCAGGACCTCGACCGAAACCTGACCGGCATCTCCGTGGCTCTGGTGGAAATCAAGGAGATCAGGCCGCCGCTGACGGTGCAGCCTTACTTCGACGACGTCATCAATTCTCAGGTGGACAAACGCAAGATGATCAGCCGCGCGGAATCCTACCGGAACGAGCAAATCCCCGGCGCCCGGGCGGAACGGGAGCGGCTCCTGCGCTCGGCCGAGGCCTATCGCGACACCACCGTCAAATCGGCCCAGGGAGAAACGGAACGGTTCGCCGCCAGGCTGGCCGAGTATTCCAAGGCCCCCGACATCAGCCGGCGGCGGCTGTATCTTCGGGCCGCGCGCGAAATCCTGGCCCGGATCGGTTCCCTGTGCGTGGTCGACGGGGAGGAAGGGCGCCCCGCCGCCAAGCTCAGGATTCTTTCCCCGCCCTGAGTTCCGGTTCCGCTCCCCCGGGGGGGGATGGATGGGCGAGATTTTCACCAGCGCCTTCTCCCCCGTTTCCGGCGCCGTCGGGAAACCGGCAATGGTCCAACTCCCAGAGCCTGGCGTATTTTTCGGCTACGTATGCCGAGGAAAGAACCGCGCTGACCAGGCCCCGGGCTCCGTCCAGAAAACCGGCTCGCAGCAGGTATATTTTGACGAAATTGTAGAACGGGTGGGTGAAGATCTTCCCGAACGCCCCCCGGCGCCCCCGGCGCCGGTACTTGCGGGCGGCCCAACCGGCATAGGTGTGGGATTTGGAGACGAACTCGTCGATCGAGCGGTGGGTGTAATGGATCAGCCGGTTGGTGAAGCAGCCGCATGCGCCTTCCGGCAGCAGCAGGGGATGAACCTCGTCGTCGTTGAAGCGATACACGCTCTTGCGGAAAAGGATGTTGTTGGTATCGCGGGGCCAGCCGCCGTGGCGCATCTCTTTACCCAGGAATATCCCCCGCCTGAACACCCGGTAACGGTCGTAACGCGGCGCCGCCATCTCTTCCCGGATCTCGTCCCGAAGTTCGGGAGGCATGACTTCGTCGGAATCGATGATCAGGGTCCAATCGTGAGACGTGCGCTCCATCGCCCAATTCCTCTGGGCGGCGGCGGAACGGTATTCATGCCGGAGGAGGACGTCGGCGTAGCGGCCGGCGATCTCCGCGGTCCGGTCGGTGCTGAAGGAATCGACCACCACCAGTTCGTCGACCCAGTCCACGCTGGCCAGGCAGTCCGCAATTTCGTTTTCGCGGTTGAAGCAGGTGACGATGCCGCTGATCTTCTCCATAGAGAGGGTTCCCGCGTTGCAATTGATTTTTAAACACGATACTCTATCCCCGATCGTTTCCGACCTCAACCTGTTTTAGAAAGCGCGCCGGGGAGTGAAGCCGAACGAAGAAACCTTGCCGTGGAGAATCGCGGTCTACACCGCGGTTCCGGCCGCCTTGGGAGCCTTCACGATCTTCGGCTATTTTTTCGGAGGCGCCGCCCTCTCCGCGGTTATCGCCCCGCCCTTCAACCGGGAATACGGGCTGCTGGAAAACCTCCAGGCCCTCTTTCTGGCGGGGATCGCGGTAACGGCGGCCGTAGGCTGGAAACTCCAGTCCACGCGGATCAGAAAAGCCACGGTCGCCGCGATCTTTCTAGGGGCACTCTTCGTCCTCCTCGAAGAACTGGATTACGGGACCCATTATTTTTATTTCTTCTTCCGGGCTCCTCTTCAAGACGCCGTTGCCGGACCCGCACTCAACCTGCACAACATCGGAGATAACACCTCGCGCTTCAAGCATGTCGGAGACACCCTGATGGTCGTCCTCTTCGTCGTCTTCCCGCTGTTTTTCTTCCGGAGCCGGAACCGGATCGTCGCCTTTCTCCGCCCCGACCGGATGATCGTGGCCGGCATGGCGCTCATGTTCGTGTTCTCCAAGGGCGCCCATTGGCTCAACAACCATTTTCCCCCCCACCCCAACCCCCTGGAATACCGGATATCCGAATTCCGGGAGCTTTTGATCTACTACCTGTTCCTGGCGTATTTCTACGTTTTCATCTTCAAGACTCCGCCGAGGCCCGGCGACCCGGTGGCGGTGCCGGTCGAAGGGTCTTCCCATCCGAGCGGAGATCCAGGGGCAACCGACGGCGGCGGGGATGGAGCCGGTCAGCGCTCCGGCAGGAGTTCGACCACCCGCTCGTAGACTTCCCGGGGGGATATATCCCGCAAACAAGCGGTATCTTCGGGACAGACCTGACGGAGACAGGGCGAGCAGGACAAGCCCCGGAACATAACCGTCACCCGCTCGCCGCGGGGAGCGGTGGCGGCCGGATCCGAGGAACCGAAGAGTGCGACCACCGGCGTTCCCACCGCCGCCGCCAGATGCAGGGGCCCGGTATCGTTGGCGACGACGACGTCGCAGGCGGCGAGAAGCGCCGCCAGTTCGCCCAGGGAGGTTTTGCCGGCGTAACTCCTCACCCGGTCGCCGCCGGCAGCGACGACCCGCTCCACCAGTTCATTCTCCACCGCGGTGCCGAAAACCGCGATCCGCGCCCCCCGCTCCCGGGCCAGGCGCCCGCCCAACTCCTGAAAATGCTCCAGGGGCCAGCATTTAGCGGGGCCATGGCTGGCGCGCGGGTGGAAGCCGATCAACGGCGAGCCGTCGGGGGGACCGAATTCCTCCTGCAGCAACTTCCCGGCCCGGGCGCTCAAGGCGCCGGGGATCGACAGGATCTCCCGGGGAGCGGGGGTCTCGCCGCGGCCTCCGTCCAGAAGGCGGTAGTAATAATCGATGCGGTGGGTATGCCGGTAGCCCCGGGGACACCGGGCCCGGCGCGTGAGCAGCGGCGAACGCCCTTCCTCGGCGTAGCCCCAGCGTTCGCGAGCCCCCGCCAGCCGGGCCAGCAGCGCCGATTCGAAAGAACGGGGGAAAACGACCGCCAGATCGAAACGCTCCCGGCGCAGTTTCCTGATCAACCGCAGTTTTCCGGAAAGATCGCGCAGGCCGCCGCGCTCGGGAGCGGAAAAGATCCGGTCGACCTCCGGAACCAGCTGCCAGAACGGGACGATCCCGGGCCGGGTGACGATCGAAATGGCCGCTGCCGGGAAACGTTTTTTTAACTCCCGAACCGCCGGGAGCGTGAAGATGTTGTCCCCCACCCAGTTGGGCTCCCTCACCAGGATCGCGCGCACCGGCTTTTTTGCTCCCCGCTTCACGCTTCTCTCCAGCGCCGGTGCGCCCACAGCCAGTGTTCCGGACGGCTCCGGATCTCTTCTTCCAAAATGCCGTTGATCCGGGAGGTGACGGCCAGAACCGCTTCCTTGAATCCCCCGCCGGCCTCCGTTTCCACCGCCTCCCGGATCCGGACGAGGAACCGGCCCTTTCCGGATTCGATGAAGACGGGAATCAGGGGGGCGCCGCTTCTCAGCGCCAGCACTGCGGGGGCGGCGGTGGTGGCGGTTTTCTTTCCGAAGAAGGGAACGGAGACGCTCATGGTCCGAGCCCGCTGATCGGCCAGAATCGCGACCGCGCCGCCGGAGGCGAGATAATCGATGATGGCCTGAGCCACTTCATACTTGGGGAAAAGCTCCAGACCCAGCGCTTCCCTGGTATCTTTCACCATGCCGTCCAAAGCCGGGTTCTTGATGTCCTGGCCGATCGCGGCCGTACGCACGCCGAGCAGGCGCGCGCCCAGCGCCAGGTATTCCCAGGCGTCCAGATGGGCCAGGACAAGAATGGCCCCCTTCCCCTCCGCCAGGGACTCGCGGAGGATATCGGCTCCCGCCACATCGAAACGGTCGCGCCATCTCCCCTTTAAAAACACCCGGAGCCTCAGCGACTCCACCAGCGATACCCCCAGATTTCCGAACGATTTCCGGGCCAGTCGATGGAGGCGGCGCGGGCCTTGCTTGGGAAACGCGATCTTCAGATTTTTCAGGGCTATCCGCCGATGGCGACCGAGAATGAAATACGCTCCTTCGCCCGCCAACCGCCCCGACTCCCGTACCAGCGCCCCGGGGAGAACGCAGGCCAGGGCGCGAAGAACCAGGATTCCCCAATAGGCCGCCATACCTCCTCCGCGCTCACCCCGGCTGACGGCGTCGCTGGCGGTCTCGCTGGCGCAGGGAATCCAGCAGCTGGCGGTCGAACTCGGGCTCTCCCTCCAGCCCCTCGATGCGGACGCGCAGGGAATAGACGGGAAGCCCTCCCCGAGGGAGCCGCGGAAGCCGGGCCGCGTCTTTTTCGGTGGTGATCAGCAACTGGGCCCCGGACGCCGCGGCGCCGCCGAGAATATCGATGATCTCCTGGGGCCGGTAAAAATAGTGGTCGGCGAAACGGTATCTCCTGGTGATCTCGACTCCCAGTTTCTCGATGGTTTTTTCGAACCCGTCGGGGCGGGCGATGCCGGCGAGAGTCGCCACCCGGCTTTCCCGAATGAAGTCGAGGGAGGCCCGGATCGAGGTTCTGACGTCCCTGAGAAAAACGGGCTGGTGCCGGCATTCGATCAGCTCGGCCGAGGGATTTATGGCCTCCAACTGCTTCCGCAACCTCGGGAGGTCGGCTTCGTCGGCCTTGGTGATCATGATCAGATCGGCGCGGGCGAGGTTGCCCCGGGGTTCGCGCAAAATCCCCCGGGGGAAAATGTGGCCGTTGCCGAAGGGATTCCCCCCGTCGACCAGAACGATATCCAGGTCCCTTTTTACCCCGATATGCTGAAAACCGTCGTCGAGAATTATGGTATCGGCTTTGAACCGCTTGATCGCGTACTGGACGGCCTTGTAGCGTTTTCGATTGATAAGCACCGGAATCCCTTCCAGGTTTCCGGCCAGCATGTAGGGCTCGTCCCCCGCCACCCGCGCCGGCAGCAGCACCCGCTCCCCGTCCGAGACCACCCGCGTGGTCGGAGCCCCGGCGATTTTCTCCTTGACCCTCCGTAGCAACGGCCCGGTTTTGCGCCGGTAGCCGCGGCTGACGATGGCCACCTTGCGCCCCCGTTCATGCAGCAGCGCCGCCACCCGTTCCACCACCGGGGTCTTACCGGTCCCCCCCAGGGTTATATTCCCCACGCTGATCACCCAGGCCGTGGCCTGGCGGCTCTTGAATATCCGGAGGCGATAGAACAGAAACCTGGCTTGAACCACGATCCGGTAGATCCAGGATAATATCCGGAAAAATGCTCTCCCGGCGGCGGCGGCCGGCCCCTGGCGGCTGCCCTCGACCACCTCGACGAAAAACTGTTCGACCTTGTCTCTCATAGTTTCCTTCAGCCCTCGAGCAGTTCCCGCACCGCCTGCAGGTTCCGCTCCGAGGCTCCGCGGCAGCTTTCCACCGCCAGGCGGGCGGCGCGGCCCATCGCTTCCAGCCGCTCCGGGGCGTTCAGAAGCGCTTCCACCTCCTCGGCAAAATCTTCGGGCCGTTCGACCACGGCCGCGGCGCCGGCGCTCACCAGCAACTCGGCCTCGGCCTTGAAGTTCTTCATCCCCGAACCGAATACCACCGGCCGCCCCAACGATGCGGGCTCGATCGGATTCTGCCCTCCCCCTCCCCGCAGGCTGCGGCCGACGAAGACCAGATCCGCCAGGCCATAGGCTTGGTATAGTATACCGAAACGATCGAGGACGACAACCGGCGGATGCGGCCGGGCGTCGCCGAGCGCGGAATAAAGGACCGGTTCCAGCCCCGCCAGCCTCAGTTTTTTCACGACTTCGTCGACCCGCTCGAGGTGGCGCGGGGCCACGATCAGCCGCAGCCGGGGATGGCGTTTCCTCAATCCGGAAAAAGCTTCCCCGACGATCTCTTCCTCTCCCGAAAAAGTGCTCCCGGCCACGAGGAAGCGGTCGCCGGGCTCGATACGGAGGTTCAGGCCAGGGGCCGGCCCTCCGTTTCCGGCCGCACGGTCAAGCACGTCGTACTTGAGGTTCCCGGTCACCCGGATCCGCTCATGGGGAACCCCCATTGCCCGCGCCCGGCGCGCATCCTCCTCCCCGCGCATGCAGAAACGGTCGATCCGGCGCAGAAAGGGACGGAGAAAAAACCTCCCGCGCCGGTACCAGGCAAAGGCGGATTCGGAAACCCGGCCGTTACAGACGCAGATGGGAATACCTCTCCGGGAGGTCTCGGCGATCAGGGCCGGCCAGATCTCGGTCTCGATCAGAATCAACAGGGAAGGTCGGAACCGGTCGACAAATTTTTTCACGAAAAACCACAGGTCCAGCGGGCAGAGCAGGCAGAGCGCCCCCTGCCCGATTTTTTCCCGGGCGGTGTCCCGGCCGGCGGCCGTCTGGGTGGTGACCACCAGCTCGGCTTCGGGAAGGTCGCGGCGAATGGCGGCGACCAGGGGAAGCGCGGCGTTGACCTCTCCTACCGAGGCCGCCTGTATCCAGATCCGGGGCGCCCGCGCCGGGGGGGGCAAGGGGCCGATCCGATAGCGGCCCAGCCGTTCGCCCAATCCGCGGCGGAACCGGACCGTGGTGGCCATTTTCAGGGCCAGTACCGGCAAGGCCAAAAGCAGGCCGCACAACCCGAGCAGGTTATAGAAAACGACGATCATCTCATACCAGTTCCAAGGCTTTTTCGAGCCCGTCGAGCATCTGTTCCATGGAATAGCGCTCCGCGACCCGCTCCCGGGCGAGGCGGCCGCGGGCAGAGCGCTCGACGGCGGAAGCGAACGCTGCTTGCAGGGCGCCGGCCAGGGAGCCGGGATCGCCGGGGTCGGCCAGCCAGCCCGCCCCCTCCCCCAGGAGTTCCTCGACCCCGCCCACCCGGAAAGCGACCGTCGGCTTCGCCTCCGCCATCGCCTCCATGAGGATATGGGGCATCCCTTCGTGCCGGGAAGGCAACACCACCAGGTCGGCGGCCGCGATCCAGGGGCGGACATCTTCCTGAAATCCCGCCAGCCGAAGTTTCTTTCCCAGGTTCAAGTCCGAGGCCGCCCGCCGGATCCGTTCTTCTTCCGGGCCCTCGCCGGCCAGGATCACGGTAAAAGGCGGATCTGATCCGAGACGGGCGGCGGCGGAGACGAGGAGGTCGAACCCTTTCTCGAAGGAAAGCCTTCCCGCCGCCAGGATCAGCAGATGGCTTTCGGGAATCGAAAACTTCTCCCGGAGCGGCGCCGCGGGGGACGGAGGAGCCGGATCGATTCCGTTGGGGAGATGAATAACCGGTTTCCCCCGAAGCCAGGGGTAGCGGGAGTACTCGTCGCGCAGCGCCAGGTTGTTGACGATGATCCGGTCGACGAAACGAGCGCTGAAACGGTCCTTCCAGCGGTCGGAGAACACCCTGGCCCCATGCCGGCATGCGACCAGGGGCACCCTCTCCCGGCGCGCGGCCACGCCGAACGTCCGGAGGTCCTTGTTGACGTTGAGCAGCACCCGCTCGATCCCTTCCCGACGGATGATCCGCCGGACCCGCCGAATGCTCCCCCAGCCGTAATCCAACCGGATCCGGATTCCTTCGACCCTGTGGCCGGCGGCGCCCATCCGGGCCAGGAAAAGAGAGCCCCGACGCCCGGCCGCGGTGATCTCGTGCCCGCGGCGGCGCAGGCCGGCGGCGGCGGTCAAAAACCATTTTTCTCCCCCGCCCCATACCTCGGGGCGGATCGAATTGGCCATGAGAATCTTCATACGGACGTCTCGGGAGTCTCCGCCGGGACATTATGGCGTTTAGGGGATTTTCTGGAAACCGGTAAATCTCCCCGGCGCCCCGAAAGAGGGGAAATACGTAACCGCGGATGCTATACTAAATAAGATGGGTAAGCTTTTTGCCAGGTTCGCGGTTCTCCTCTGCGCGGCCGCGCTCTGCGTGGCGGTGCTGGAAGGGGCGGCCGGCGCGCTCTTCCCGGCGGCGCCCGGTTTTTTCATCTGGCCCCCGTTTCTGGAGGAAACTTTTTTCCCCGACCAGAAGATCATGCCCGGAACCTCTGCGCAGGCCTGGTTCCGGACCAATTCCCTGGGGTTGCGTTCCTACGAACCGGCTCCCAACGACGATTATCGTGTCCTGGTTCTGGGTGGGAGCGCGGCCGAATGTCTTTACCTGACCCAGCGCGACACCTGGCCGCGGCGCATGGTGACCCTGCTCCATCAGGCCAGACCCGGAATCCGGACCTGGGTCGGCAACGGGGGAAGGTCGGGCCAGACCACCAGAGACCACATCTTCCACGTGGAATACCTTCCCCTCAAGGAGATGGACATCGACGCCATCGTCATCATGGCGGGGGTCAACGACCTGCTCCTGCGTCTGCGCCGCGGAGAGTATTACGACCCGGATTATCTGCGCGACCCCGATTCGGCCGAGACCCAGATCGACCACGCTTTTCTGATGGTGCCCCCCAGTTATTCCATCCCTCCCCCCCCGTTCTGGAGGAGAACGGCGCTCTGGCGGGCGGCCAAACGGATCCGCAACCGGATCTTTCAACCGCCGCCCCAGGACCCCCACGGCGAAGTGGTCCGGTTCTGGAGGGAGCGGCGGGCACAAGCCGGAGAATACCTCGACGCGCTCCCGCCGATGGAGGAAGCCCATCGCGAGTTCATCGCCAACCTCGACCGGATCGTGCACTACGCCGCCCGCAAGGATTACCGGCTCATCCTCGTCACCCAGCCCGCCCTATGGAAAGCGAATATGCCCGCGGAGGAAACGGCTTCCCTCTGGATGGGGGGCGTCGGCAACTTCAAACAGTCGCCGGGGCAGCCTTACTATACACCCGCCGCCCTGGCCCGGGGGCTGGACGGCTACAACCGTCTTCTCAGGGATTACTGTCTCTGGAGGGGGGTCGAATGCATCGATCTGGCTCAGGGCTTTCCCCGCGATCTCGGCCATTTTTACGACGACTGTCATTTCACCGTCGAGGGAGCCGACCTGGTGGCCCGGATCGTCGCCGGGTATCTTCTCCAGGGACCCCCGTGGAGACGTAGAGCCGAGGGCCTGTAAAGATGCTTGCCAGAGGAGAGGGGAACGGGTACATACTTTTCCCGGAACTTTTTCCGGCTGCTCGCGCAGCGGGTTCAACCGTCCGACAGGAGGAAACGAGATGATCGCACTCTGGGTGATCGTGGGGTTGATCGTAGTAATCGCTATCTGGGTGGTGGGCGCCTACAACGGCCTGGTCCGCCTCCGCCAGCGGGTCAGAAACGCCTGGAGCCAGATCGACGTCCAGCTTAAACGCCGTTTCGACCTCATCCCCAACCTGGTGGAGACGGTCAAGGGGTATGCCGCCCACGAAAAGGAGGTTTTTACCCGGGTGACCGAGGCCCGGGCCGCCATTCAGCAGGCCGGTTCGGTGGACGAGCGGGCGCGGGCCGAAAACATGCTCACCCAGACCTTGAAAAGCCTTTTCGCCGTGGCCGAGAACTATCCCCAGCTCAAGGCCAACCAGAATTTCCTCAGCCTCCAGGAGGAACTCACCTCCACCGAAAACCGGATCTCGTTCGCCCGACAGCACTACAACGACCAGGTCATGATCCTCAACACCAGAATTGAAACGTTCCCCAGCAACCTCGTGGCCGGAAAATTCGGTTTCACCAGGGAGCCTTTCTTCGAAACCGAGGCCGCCGCCGAAAAAGAACCGGTGAAGGTCTCTTTTTAATTCAATCGAGCTCGGGCAAACATCGAAAGACAACGTTCATGTACGAGGAAATTTCCCGGAATAAGCGTAATTCCCTGCTCCTGATCGCCGTTTTCTGCCTGGTGGTGATGGGCATCGGCTACCTGGTGAGCGCCGCCACGGGTTCGCCCGCGTTTCTGGCGGCGGCGTTCGTCTTCGCGGTGGTTTTCTCCCTCAACGGCTACTATTTCGGAGACCGGATGGTTCTCCTGGCCAGCCGCGCCCGCGAGGCCGATCCCGTACAGTACCGCCAGCTCTACAACGTGGTGGAGGAACTGACCCTGGCCTCGGGGCTGCCGATGCCCAAACTCTACATTATCGCGGACGACGACGCCCCCAACGCCTTCGCCACCGGCCGGGATCCGGAGCACGCTTCCATCGCGGTCACCACCGCTCTGCTGGAGCGGCTCAACCGCGAGGAACTCCAGGGCGTCCTGGCTCACGAACTCAGCCATGTCGGAAACCGCGACATTCTTTTCGCCACCCTGGTCGGCGTTCTGGTGGGAATCATCGCCCTGCTCTGCGATTTTTTCCTGCGCTATACCTTCTGGGGCGGCGGCGGCCGGAGGAACCGATCCGGGGGCGGAGGCGGAGGCAACACCCTCATTCTCGTCGCCGCCCTGGTCCTGGCGGTCCTGGCCCCGATCGCGGCCAAGCTGATCCAGCTGGCGATATCGCGGCAGCGTGAGTATCTGGCCGACGCCGCGGGGGCGAAAATGACCCGCAACCCCGAAGGGCTGGCGCGGGCGCTGGAAAAGATTGCCCTTTCGCCCGGAAAGCTGGAGGCGGCCAACCGGGCCACTCAGCACCTTTACTTCGTCAACCCGATGATGGGGCTGAAGGGAAAACAACTGTCGGGCCTTTTCAGCACCCACCCCCCGGTAGAGGAAAGGATCAAGCGGCTCCGCGGACTCTAAGCCCGAAATGAACGAAGAACTCAAGCGGACGCTGGGCACCCTCGATATCTTCAGCATCGCCGCCGGCGCCATGATATCTTCGGGGCTTTTCGTCCTGCCCGGCTTCGCCTACGAGCGGTGCGGGCCGGCGGTCATCCTGGCTTATTTCGCCGCCGGCCTGATGGTAATCCCCGCCCTTCTGGCCCAGACCGAACTGGCCACGGCCATGCCCCGTTCCGGGGGGACGTATTTCTTCGTGGACCGCAGCCTCGGCTCCCTGACCGGAACCCTGGCCGGACTGGCCAACTGGTTTTCCATCGCCTTCAAGGGGGCCTTCGCCCTGACCGGCATCGGCGCCTTCGCCGGCCTGATTTTCCCCGGGCTGGGCTCCTTCGAGACCCGCCTGATCGCGGCGGGGGCCTGCCTGGTTTTCGCCGTCCTCAACCTTGTCTCCGTCCGGCACACCGGCCGGATGCAGACCATACTGGTCGGGCTGCTTCTCGCCGTTCTCCTCTTCTTCGTCGTCGGCGGCATGGAAGAAATATCCCTGGACCACTACCGGGGCTTCCTGGCCAAGGGTTGGAAGAGCGTTTTCGCCACCGCCGGCCTGATATTCGTCTCTTTCGGGGGTTTGACCAAGGCCGCCAGCGTCGGCGCCGAGACCAGGAACCCGACCAGGAACCTCCCCCGGGGCATGGTGTCGGCTTTCGTCGTCGTTATCCTCCTCTATGTTCTCGCGGTGACGGTGGCGGTCGGAGTTCTTCCCCCCGGCGAATTGAGCGGTTCGCTGGCTCCGCTTTCGGAAACCGGCAGACTCATCTGGGGGACTCCGGGCCTGGCCGCGGTCTCGGCCGCCGCCATGATCGCTTTCATCACCACCGCCAACGCCGCCATCCTCTCCGCCTCCCGGGCCCCGATGCAGATGAGCCGCGACGGGCTCCTGCCCCGGGTTTTCCGCCGGGTCACCCGCCGGCAGCGGACCCCGTCAGCTTCGATCCTGGTCACGACCGTCTTCATGCTCGGCGTCGTTCTTTTCCTGGGCCTGGAAGACCTGGTCAAGACCGCTTCGACCATGATGCTCCTGCTCTTCATCAGCGTGAACCTCTCCATCATCATCATGCGGGAGAGCCGCATCCACAGCTACCGCCCCACCTTCCGCTCCCCCCTGTATCCCTGGTTCCAGATCGCCGGAATCGTCGTCTATATTTTCCTGATCCTGGAGATGGGGGCCGTCCCCCTCTTCATCACGGGCGGTTTTCTCCTCCTGGGAACGGCCTGGTACCTGGTCTTCGCCCGACGCCGGGTGCGGCGCAGCAGCGCGCTCATGCACGTCGTGGAGCGGGTCACGGCCCGGGAACTGAAGACCCCCACCCTGGAAGCGGAGTTGAAGGAAATCCTGGTCGACCGCGACCGGATCGTCGAGGACCGTTTCGATCTTCTGGTCAAGGACTGCCCGGTTCTGGACATCCGGGAACGGGTGTCTTCGGGGAACCTGCTGGAACTGGCGGCGCGGGAACTGGCGGGGCGGCTCCTGGTCCCGCCGGAAACGCTCAGGGAAAAATTCACGGAGCGGGAGCGGCAGTCCTGCACGGCCATCGCGCCGGGAATCGCCCTGCCCCATATCCTGGTGGAGGGAAACGGCATTTTTCAGGTGATGCTGGCCCGGGGCCGCGAGGGGATCGTCTTCCCCTGCGTCGACGACCCGGTCTACGCCGTCTTCATCCTGGCGGGATCCCCCGACGAGCGCAACTTCCACCTTCGGGCCCTGATGGCGATCGCCCAAGTCGTCCAGGACCCGGGTTTCTTCGCCCGCTGGAGGGAAGCCCGCAACCCCGAAGAACTGCGCAACATCGTCCTGCTGGCTCCCCGCCAGCGAATTTGAGGAGAGAACCCGGGATTTCAGTTCCCGGAGATGAGATGGAACATCCGGCGCGGGCCTTTCCGGGCCCGGGCGAGGGTTTTCCAAGGCGGCGGGTCCGGGTTTTCCTCCTCGAACTCTTCCATCCGGGGCACGACGATCAGCTCGAATTCCGGATCTTCTCCGGAAAGGATCCGGGCGATTCTCTCCGGTTCCCCGACGCCGGGAAGGACAATGCCGCCGTATACGAAAAATACGCCTTGGGACGCCTCGTCTTCGCCCCAGACGCAGACCCGCCCGCGCGCTTCCGGAGGAACGGCCGCGGCCAGCTTTTCCACCATGGGCCGGTAGCTCCAGACCCGGTTGAGAACGGGCGCGGCGGTCAGCACCGCGGCCAGGAGGAAAAGCGCCGCCGCCGCCCCGGTCTGGGCGGCGATGTTCCCCCGTAAACGGCGGTATGAGTAAATCCCGACGGCGGCCGCGGCCATGGCCGCGAAGTTGACGCCCAAGCCCACGCTGACGGTTCCGTCCTTTTCCCCCACCAACAGAAAGGAAGACACCGCCAGGGCGCCGACCAGCACCGCGGCGATGGCCCGCAGGGCGACCCGGCTCCAGGGGGCCAGCCTCCCCATTTCCCAGGCCATGACGGCGGCGAAAGCCGGAAGGAGCGGATAGAGGTAGACTTCGCGCTTGGTCCCGGAAACCGAAAGGACGATCAGCCCCCCCAGCCCCCAGGCCAAGGCCACCAGCAGCCAGTTCCCGCCCATTTCGTTTTCGAATTCACGGGCGCGGCGGCGGATTCCACCGAACAGGGCCGGGGTCCAGGGCAGCAGCAGCAGCGGCAGCAACCACAGGTAATATAAGGGGCCCTTGACGTGTCCCAGATGGGCTGCCGTGCCGGTAAACCGGCCGACCTGATTGTCGAGAAACCACTCTTTCCACAGTTCCGCTCCTGCCTCCAGGTAAAACAACCGCATCCAGGCCAGGGGAATGCCCAGGGCCAGGAACCCTGCTCCCAGGAGATGCAGCCGGCGACGACGCCACGCCTGCCGCCGGTAGAGAAAAAAGCTGGCCCCCCAGGGGAAAACCAGGAGGGCCCAGGCGACGGTCCCTTTGACGAGAAAGGCGGACCCCGCCGCCAGGTACGCCCCCAGGATCAAGCCGGGACGGTCGCCGGCCAGCCCCAGGAAAAGGGAGACGACCGCCGCGGCGACCAGGAACATCAGGAGGGGGTCGATGATGATCCAGTGCCCGGCGCGGAAGAAGCTGATGGTGGTGGCCAGGATCAGGACTGCGGCTTTCCCCCGTTCCTTGCCCCAGCATGCGCGCACGCCCAGCCAGGTCGCGAGCAGGGTCAAGGCGGCGGCGAGAGCCGAAAGGGCACGGACCGCGGTGGCGGTTCCGACCAAGGCGCCCAGAGACCGGTTCATCACCCACCCCGCCCAATAGTAGAGGGGCGGTTTTTCCACGAAGGGGCGTCCGCCCAAGCTCGGTACGAGCCATGAACCGCCCTCGCCCATGCCCTGAACCAGCGCCGCTTCCCGAGGTTCGTCCGGGGTCCAGAGGTCGCGCCCTCCCACCCCGACCGTCAGGGTGAGCAGGGCCAGGATAAGAACCCAGGCGGGGATTCCTGCCGAGGACTTCGGCCTCATCTCCATTCCGGCACCACCGGGCGCAGAGCCTCCCCCAGCGCGGCGGCGAAGACCTCGGAGGAAAGCCGTTCCACGGCGAACCGGCGCGCGGCCTCGCCCATGCGCCGGGCGAGATCCGGATCGGCGAGAACCCGGCCGATCGCCGCCGCCATCTCCTGGGGGCGGTGCGGGGGCACCAGAAAACCCGTGACTCCTGGCTCCAGCAATTCCGGGATCACGCCCACCGTGGTCCCCACCGCCGGGCGCCCCGCCGCCAGATACTCCTCGATCGCCCGGGAATTTTCCTCGCTTCCGATCGAGGCCTGGGCGCAGACGGTGGCGATGGAGAGGAAACGGTTTATGTCGTTCCGGGGCCCGAGGCAGAACAGGGATTGCCCGAAGCCCAGCCGGCGCGCCTGGGCCTGGAGCCGTCCGGGCTGGCCTTCCCACGGGCACCCGACCAGGACCAAGACCGCCTCGGGGAACCGGCGCCGGACCAGGCCCATGGCCTCGACCAGGCAGTCGTGGCCCTTGACCGGCGCCAGGCGGGCGACGCAGAGAACGACGGGTGCCCCGGGAGGAATTCCCAGTTCCCGCTTCAGGTCCTCGTCCGGGGGCAGCGGCCGGAATCGCCGGCAGTCGACCGGGGCCAGTATCCGATGGACGCGCCGGGGGTCCATCCCCGTCCGTTTCACGAGCCGGTCGCGCACCGCCGTGGAAGAAACGATTACGGCGGCGGTCATCTTCCTATAGAGCCAGCGGTCGAGGGCGGACGCGCCGGGCTCCTTGGTCCCGCTGCGGAGGTGGACCAGCGGAGCCCGCCCCCGGAGCGCCAGGGCCGTCTGGAGGTGAGCCGTCTCCCGGAGGGAATGGACCAGATGGAACCGTTCGCAACCGAGCAGACCCTGGAGCCAGAGGGCTTCGGATCCGGGCCAGCGACGGCGCGGGAACTCGACGACACGGGCGTGGCGGGCGGCGGCCTCGGCGAAGGCGCACTCCCCGGGAGTGACCACGGTAACGTCGAAACCCAGCGCGGCCTCGGCCCGGAGCACGCCGTCGGCGTATTCCGTTTCTCCGTTCCAGCGCCGGCGCATACTGACGATCAGGGATCGGACCATAGGCTGACTATACGGAGGGGAAAAAGCAAAGTCAAAGGCCCTCGGCGGGGCGGGACACGGAGGCGCCGGCAAAGGGCTCCGAGCTCCCCGCGACGTCGAGGAGCACCCGGAAGCCGGACCCGTTGGTGGCGTCGTGCCGGCGATGGGCGCTGCGCCACGCCGGCCGCACGTCGTCCGGCTCGAAGTACCACGAGCCTCCCTTGAGAACGCGTCGGTCGGTCCCTTCTCCGGGCCACGGCTCCTGGCCGACGGGGTCACCGGCCCCGCCCCGGTGCCAGCCGTCCCCGCACCATTCCCAGGCGTTGCCGGCCAGGTCGTAGAAGCCCAGGGAGTTCGGGGGGTACGACCCGACCGGAGCGGTCCAGACGAATCCGTCGCCGACCGTTTGCTCCTTCCAGGAAGGAAACCGTTTCCAGGCTACGGCGTCGGCGACGTTGGCCCGGGAACAGATGCCGGCGGCGCCGGTTTCACCGGAAAAGGCGGAAGCATTCCCGGCCGCGGCCGCGTATTCCCACTCCGCCTCGGAAGGAAGACGGTACCCCGGGCCCAACCAGGCGCAGAAGGCCCGGGCATCGGCGAAACTGATCGCCACCGCCGGGTGGTCGCTTCCCTGCGAAAACCCCGGGGTTTTCCAGTTCACCCCCCGCCGCTTGCCCCAGCGGTCGCCGTGCCAACCCGAAGCGAACCCCTTGCGTTCGGCGTCGGTGACGTACCCGGTGGCGGCGACGAAACGGCGGAACTGGTCCACGGTCACCTCGAACTCTCCCAGGTAGTAGGGGCGCACGATCTCCACCCGGTGCCGGGGGAGTTCGGCGCCGTCCGGCCCGGTCTCTTCACCACCCATCGTAAACTCCCCCCTTCCGATCAGGATCAGGGGGATCCCGGTCTTCGGTTCCCGGATCTGGGAGGGGAGTTCCTCCCCGCCGGATACGGCCCGCGCCCGGGAGGCGAACGCCGCCGCGAAAACCGCCGCGGCCCAGAGGGCGGCCGTGCTATAGTTCACACGTCTTTTCACTGCGACTCCATACCCGAGGGAGAAAAACATGAAGATAAGCCAGGCTCAACAGGCGATCAAGGATTTGCTGGGGGAGATGGAGCATCCCCGTCTCGGCTCCTACATCGCCCTCAGCGAGGAAGTAGGGGAAGTGGCCGATGAGATCATGAACCTGGAGATCTACGGCCGGAAGCACGATACCGCCGACCTCGCCTCCGAAATGGGGGATGTCATGGTCGCTCTCTGCGAACTCGCCAATGTCTACGGGATCGACCTGGAATCCGTCTTTACCGCCAAGGTCGAGGAACTCAAGCCGCGGGTGTCGGAGTGGGAGCGGACGCTGGCGGAAACGCTGCGGCTCAACCGCGAGCGTCTGGATTGACCTCCCCCGAGCAGAAGGTCCCGACCGCCCCCGACGGTGGGCCGCCGGCGGCGGAGCGTCCCCTGCCCCCCCGCCGGAAGGGAACCCAGACCAGAAAATGGCCGAAGGCCAGGCCGATCAAGGCCAGAGCGGCGACATAGGCCCCGACCTGCCCCATGGTCCCCGCCACCCGGAGGTTCATGGTCACGGCCGAAGTCAGCGAGGCCATCCCGAACAGCACCACCGCCACCATCGCCGAGGCGGGACCGGCCACGGGCTTGAAACGGGAGAGTATGGAGGCGTTGGCGATCGGCGAGACCAGACCGGCACCGAAACCGTAAGCGCTCATCAAAACCACGATCCACGCCGCCCCCGAAACCCCCAGGAGATTCAGTGCTCCTCCCAGGGCGGCGGAACCCACCGCCAGGAACATCCCCAGGCGGAACACCTCCTCCAACTCCTTCTTTCGAATCAGGAAGCGGGCCGCGTTTAAACCGGCGATATAGAGGCCCACCGTGGGCAGCGCCAGGAAAGAAAACAGGTGCGCGGGGATTCCCAGCTGCACGTGGTACCAGAAGGGCATGCCGGAGTAGTATCCGACCAAGCCCCCGGTCAGAGACCCGTAAGCCAGGGCGAACCCCCAGAAAACCGGGGTTTTCAGGATGGAGAGGTAGGTCCGGCCCAGGCGGCGAGGCAAACCGGGAGACGGATCTCCGGGGCAGGTTTCCGGAAGCCGCCGAAAGGCCGTCACCGCAAAGGCGGCGAGAACGATGAGAAAAAAACCGAAAATCGCCCGCCAGCCCAGGCCGGCCATCAGAAATCCGCCGAGGATGGGGGCGAGGGCGGGCATCGCCGCCGCGCTGCTGCTGACCAGGCCTATCCTGCCGACCAGTTCCCGTCGGTCGAAGACCTCGGCCAAAACCGTCCGGCAGAGGGGCGAGGCCGCGCCCATTCCCATCCCCTCCAGCGAACGGCCGACGATATAGAGCGGAAGGCTCCCGGCGCAGAGAACGGTCGTCGTCCCCAGGGCGGTGACCATAAGGCTGCACCAGAGCGTCCGCCGAACCCCCCACCCCTGGATGAAACCGCCCCAGACCGGCTGGGAGCAGGCGAAGAAAATCAAGAAGAGCGAAACCGACAACTTGATCCCGGCGCTGCCGGTCTTCAGCTCC
Organism: bacterium; assembly: GCA_035380285.1. Lineage (NCBI taxonomy): Bacteria > bacterium. The sequence continues at coordinate 122,682 of DAOSXE010000002.1, forward strand.
GCCGGCAACCGCGGCAGGGCGGGCAGGACCATTTTGATCGAACCCCAGCTGATGAGGATGAGGGCGAATACCAGCCAGAAGATCCAGCGTCGATCGATTGTCTCGGGGCGTTCCATGGCGTATACCGTTCGAAAGAGAGAGTATCGCCAGGAATTCACGGATTGCACAGATCAAAAACTAAGATTTCGCAGATTGGGACCATCTGACCCGGTAGATTTTTGCACCTGTGAAAAGCATAGGGCATAGGGCATAGGGCATAGAGCACGTCGCTGAAGCTCCTCGCAATGACATATAATTCTCCGAACCCGGACCCCGAACCCTAAACCCCAAAGGGTCCGGAGCGGAGGGGGTTTTCTCTATGCTCTATGCCCTATGCTCTATGCTCTATGCCCTATGCTCTATGCTCTAGGCTCTATGCTCTCTGCTTCCCCCCCTCAGGGATTGGTGACGGGCAGGTCGGTGGAAGCGCCGTAATAGGGAGAGGTCACCCCCCGCACCAGCCACTTGCCCGAGGCCGAGCGGAAGACGGCGAAGTCCCAGGTCCCGTCCCCGTCGTAGTCCGCCGGCTGGA
>DAOSXE010000003.1 GCA_035380285.1 bacterium
ATCGACGGCGCGGTTTGGCACCTCGATGTCGGCTCATCGCATCCTGGGGCTGGAGAAGGTCCCAAGGGTCCGGCTGTTCGCCGGTTAAAGCGGTACGCGAGCTGGGTTCAGAACGTCGTGAGACAGTTCGGTCCTTATCCGTTGTGGGCGCAGGATGTCTGAGGAGAGCAGTCCCTAGTACGAGAGGACCGGGATTGACGGACCTCTGGTGTTCCAGTTGTCGTGCCAACGGCATTGCTGGGTAGCTACGTTCGGAAAGGATAAGCGCTGAAAGCATCTAAGCGCCAAGCCTCCTCCAAGATGAGACATCCCCATCAGGCACCTGGCAGACTACCAGGTTGATAGGCAGGGTGTGTAAGCGTGGCGACACGTTCAGCTAACCTGTACTAATAAGCCGATCGGCTTGGCCATATTTCTTCCGATTCCGCGGTAGATTTTCCGTGGGGATACGAATTGTGACGATCCCGCCGGGAGTTTTACTCCCGGCGGGATCGAGAAATTTTCCCCGTGACCATGTCGAAGGGGCCACACCCGTTCCCATCCCGAACACGGTCGTTAAGCCCTTCTGAGCCGATGGTACTTCCCGGGAGACTGGGAGGGAGAGTAGGTCGTCGCGGGGTTTTCTCTAAGAGCCCCCGGGAGCTTCGGCTTTCGGGGGCTCCCGTTTTCAGGGGCGCGTTGCGGTTTGCGCGCGTGGTCGATCGCCTTGTGTATCGCCCGAAGCGCTGTTAAACTTCGCAGGTATACGCTATGGAGAGAGCTATGGAGTGCGACCTGATCGAACTGGCGAAGGCGAAGCAGCTGACGATCGAGACCCTGCGCTCCATGCTGCAGCCGGTGGGAGAAGTGATCAGCCTCGATCGTTTCGAGGTGTCCATCGCCCGGTGCGGAAAATGCGGACGCTTCTTCATTTATTGTTTCCGTGAAGTCATCGGCCTCGACATCGACGATTATTGGACCTTCTGGATACCCGTTGACGCCGTCGAGCTCCCGGAAGTAAGGACGGAGCAAGTGCTCTTCCAGTACATGGGAGAGATGATCCGGGAACGAAGCCACATCGTCATGGACCCGGACGGCAAGATCGAATGGAACGAAGGGGGTTCGATTCTGGGGTTCATCCATTTCTTTCCCCGGCGCCCGGAACCGGTCCAGGGAGAGTCCTCGGAACTGGAATAAGAAAAAATTGAACCACAGAGGTTTTTTTCTCTATGGTATGCCCTATGCTCTTTGCTTCTCACTGTCTCCACCGAGACATCTTCATCCCGCCTTCACAACCCGAAAACTCTCTGTGTAAATCTGTGGACCGCTTTGGGGGGCCGAGGCGGAGGTTACTGAATTCTTCCCCTGAACCCTAACTTCCGGCCCGGTGTTCCGCGACCATATCCAGGAAATATTGATGGAAGCGGAGGTCGTCCGTGAGTTCGGGGTGAAACGAGGTCGCCAGCAGGTGTTCTTGACGGACCGCGGCGGGGGAACCGTCGGGCAGCCGGGCCAGGATAACCAGGTTTTTCTGCTCCGCCGCCTCAAATTTAGGCGCCCGGATGAAGACGGCGGGGAAAGGCCGGGGTTCGCCGGGCAGCACGGGGATATCCAGGTCGATTTCGAAACTGTCCACCTGCCGCCCGAAAGCGTTGCGAACCACCGAAATGCCCAACGTTCCCAGCAGCGGTCGTTCCCCCCGGATTTCCGCGGCCAGGGCGATCATCCCCGCGCAGATGCCCCAGGTAGGGCGGGAACGGCTGAATACGCGCAGGGGTTCGAGCAGTTCGAAAGTTTCGGCCAGTTTCCCCATGGTCGTACTTTCGCCGCCGGGAATAATCAATCCGTCAAGGGGAGCGAGCTGGGCGGGGAGTCGGACCTCGGTCACTTCGGCGCCGAGAAGTCTGAGGATGCCGACATGCTCGATGAAGGCCCCCTGGAGGGAAAGGAGGCCGATCCTCGGGGACGCACCGGTAACTGAAGGGGGTCGTTTCATCCGGAGCGGATCCCGGCGTTCCTACCAACCGCGCCCTTCCAGCCGCTGCTTTTCGTCCAGGGAGTCAACGTTGATTCCCACCATGGGCTCACCCAGGTTGGCGCTGACTCGGGCCAGGATTTCGGGGTTCTGATAGTGGGTGGTGGCCTCGACGATAGCTTTGGCCCGCCCGGCGGGGTCTCCGCTCTTGAAGATCCCGGAGCCGACGAAGACGCCGTCGACACCGATCTGCATGAGCAGGGCGGCGTCGGCGGGGGTGGCGATGCCGCCGGCGGCGAAATTGACCACGGGCAACCGCCCCGCCTTCCGGGTCTGCACGACCAGTTCCAGGGGGGCTCCCAGTTCCTTGGCGTAAGAGGTCAGCTCTTCCAGCGGCATGTTCTGCAGCCGGCGGATCTCGCCGAGGACCGTCCGGGCATGAAAAACGGCCTGGACGACGTCGCCGGTGCCCGCTTCGCCCTTGGTTCTGATCATGGCCGCCCCTTCCGCGATCCGGCGCAGCGCTTCCCCCAGGTTCCGGGCGCCGCAGACGAAGGGAATGGTGAAATCGTGTTTCCAGATGTGGTTCCGGGAGTCCGCGGGGGTGAGGACCTCGCTCTCGTCGACGTAATCGACCCCGAGCGCCTGGAGGATCTGGGCTTCGACGAAGTGCCCGATTCTGGCCTTGGCCATAACCGGAATGGTCACCGCGGCCATGATCTCTTTGATCAAACCGGGGTCGGACATCCGGGCGACGCCGCCTTGTGCCCTGATATCGGCGGGGACCCGTTCCAGGGCCATTACCGCCACCGCTCCCGCTTTTTCGGCGATCACCGCCTGGTCGGGGGTGACGACGTCCATGATCACCCCGCCTTTGAGCATCTGGGCCAAACCCGCTTTGACTTTAAAGCTTCCGGCTACGGCTCGGGCCCCGCCGGTGTTTTTATTCGCGTTCATCCAAGGCTCCTTTATTGTCGAAATATACTACCGATCCCGGAAAGGCGTGAACCATTAATTTCGCCTTTCCCCACTCCCGGGCGCCGCGCCCGCGATAGGTTTTTGACCCGGGCGCCGGGTATGGTAGCCTCTCCCCGACCGGCCCGGAGGATCGGGGATGTATCATTACCAGGAAACCGACACTTACTTCGCTCAAACGGCGGAAGAAGTCAAGGATATCGCCCAGGCCGAATTGCGGGCTCTGGGCGCGGTCGAGACGCGTTCCGATTACCGCGGAATCCATTTCAGCGCGCCCCCTAAGAATTTTTACGCCATTAATTACCGGGGGCGCTTGTTTTCCCGGGTCCTGGCGCCTTTGACGGTCTTTTGGTGCCGTTCGGAGCGGGACCTCTACCGGGGAGCCGCGGCCATCGCCTGGGAGGATTTTCTCGACCCGGGCCGGACGTTCGCGGTTTCCGCATCCGTGAGCCGCAGTTGCGTCAAGCACTCCCGGTACGCGGCCCTGCGCGTTAAAGACGCGGTGGTCGATTATTTCCGGGAACGCACGGGTAAGCGCCCCGCGGTGGACACCCGGAACCCGGATGTCGGCGTCCATCTTTATCTGGCCGGCAATAAGGCCACCCTCAGCGTGGACGCCTCGGGAGGTTCCCTCCACCGGCGGGGGTATCGACACGACGGCCTGACCGCGCCCATGGCGGAGACGGTGGCCGCGGCCGTGCTCGCGTATGCGGAATGGGAAGGAGAAACGCCCCTGTATGACCCGTTCTGCGGATCGGGGACGATACTCTGCGAAGCCTACATGCGCGCTTCGAAGATTCCGGCGGGTTTTTTGCGGCCGTCGTTCGGGTTCGAGCGGTTTCCCGATTTCGACGCCGATCTCTGGCGGACGGTCAGGGAAGAAGCCGAGAGCGGGATACGACCGGTCGCCCCCGGAGCCGTCTCCGGCAGCGACGTCTCCCCCGATGCCGTCCGGGCGGCGCTGCGCAACTGCTCCGCGATCGATCCCGAAGGCCGCGTCAAAATCGTCGAAAGCGATGTTTTCGATCTCGAAGGTTTGGAAAACACGACCATCGTCTGTAACCCGCCATACGGCTTGCGGTTGGGGAAGGGGGCGGACTTGGGGAATTTTTACCGACGCCTGGGCGATTTTCTCAAGCAGCGGTGCCGGGGCGCGACCGCTTATATCTATTTCGGCAACCGCGAATTCATCAAGAATATAGGCCTGAAACCTTCCTGGAAGAGGCTTCTGGTCAGCGGCGGCCTTGAAGGGCGCCTGGCCAAATACGAACTGTACTAGGTCGCGGCGGCGCTCCGCTCTTGCCGCGGTTCCCCAAACTGGCTATCATAGTTCGATATAAGGCATCAGAGCCGGGATCGTCGTCACAGGAGGAAGCGTCCCATGAACACCGTCGCTACCGTGCCCTTGAGTTTCCGCATTCTTTCGGTTCGGGAAACCTGGCTTAAAATGACCCTCGCCGTCGCGTTCGCCTGCCTGACCGCGGTGGGAGCTCAGGTCCGGATCCCGCTTCCTTTCACTCCGGTTCCCCTGACCCTCCAAACCCTGTTCGTTCTTTCCAGCGGAATGTTGCTCGGGCCGGGCTATGGCATCGTTTCCATGGCGGCGTATGCCGCGATGGGAGCGGCGGGGTTGCCGGTTTTCACGGGCGCCGCTTCCGGGATCGGCATATGGAGCGGCGTTACCGCCGGCTACCTGGCCGGGTTCGTTCTTTTTGCCGGGATCTCGGGGTGGGCTTTCCGGCAGGTGCGGTTCCGGGGTCTGAGGCCGCAGCTTCAATGCGGGCTTTTCTACCTGGGGGATATCGCGTTTATTCTGATTCCGGGAACCGTCGTCCTGAAAATCGTCGTCGGAACCGGCTGGGCGACGGCGGCCGCGCTTGGTTTCTACCCGTTTTTGTTCGGCGATTTACTCAAAGTGATCGCCGCCTACACCGGAACCCGCTTCCTGGAGCGGCGGTTCCCGGTCGGGGATGATTGAGAAGTTGACCGGTTTCCGGGACGTCGGCCAGGCGCTGTTCCCGGGTATTCCCCCGCCGCCCGGCGCCGCCGCCGTCGTTTCGGATTTGATCCGGAACATGGCGGTGGATCCGGAGTCGATACACGGCATCTCTCACTGGGAACGGGTAGCGTGGTTCGGCGCCTATATCTGCCGGCGCGAGCAGGCGAACGGCCTGGTGGCGGCCTGGTTCGCCTGCTTTCACGACTGCCGGCGTCTGAACGACGGCAGCGACCGGGGCCACGGCCCCCGGGCCGCCGATTTTCTGAAGCTGTTTTCACCCGGCGACCTGGGACTCACCCGCGCCGAGAAGGAAACCTTGGCTTTCGCCTGCCGCCACCACACCCACGAGCGCGTGACCGAGGATCCGACCGTTTGGGCCTGTTGGGACGCCGATCGGCTGGACCTCCCCCGGATCGGGGTCGCGGTGGACCCGTCCCGGCTCTTCACCGAATCCGCCCGCCGCGTCGTGCGCAGCCCCGAAATGCTCTCTCCCGACATAGCCGGTTCCGCCCCGGGTGGCGGCGGGAAGAGGAAACCGCAACCGGTTTGAAGACGCCGGTGGGGGGACAATTCCCTCTTTGCAGGAACCTGCGCCCTGCATACAATGTCTGCGACACCGTTCAAAGCGGAGGTTTGCGATGTACGCTCAGATCCTTACGATCAATATCAAGGAAGGCAAGATCGAAGAATTGCGGGAGCTCTACCGGGATTACATCGTCCCCGAGGTCAGCCGTCAGCCCGGTTACCGCGGTTTCTACCTGATCGACCGCCCCCGCCAGCAGCAGGTCCAGGCGATCACCGTCTGGAAAAACCGCGATGCGGCCGACGGCGGGGTGGAGGACAACATGTTTCTCGAGCAGCGCGCGGGCTATCCCCTCTACTCCACCGCGCCCGAACGGGAAGTGCAGGAAATTCTCTACTTCGACCTCCCGAAATAACCCCGCAACCGCCACCGGAAAGGAGAGCGACGGATGGCCATCGCCAACGATTTGAGAAAGGGCAACGCCGTCAACAAGGACGGGGACCTGCATGTCGTCCTCGACCTCGAACGGGTCAAACCCGGGAAGGGCGGGGCGTACGTCCAGGCGACGATGCGCAATCTCAGAACCGGTAAGTCCAGCCAAACCAGATTTTCCTCGACGGAGACGGTGGAAATCGTTCCCCTGGTTCGGCGCAAGCTCGAGTACAGTTACCGCGACGGCCACGATTACGTTTTCATAGATACGGATACCTTCGATCAGGTTCCGGTGCCGGCCGATCTGGTCGACCCTTCCCGGGGTTACCTGGTGGAAGGCGCCGCGTACGACGTGGTTTTCTACGAATCGACTCCTTTACAGCTCGACCTCCCTTCCAGCATCAATCTCAAGGTGGTCGAAGCCCCCGAATGGGTCAAGGGCGACAGCGCCACCAATGTCCGCAAGCCGGTGAAGCTGGAAACCGGGATCGAGGTTCAGGTCCCGCTCTTTATCAAGGCCGGGGAGGTCGTTAAAATCGACACCCGCACCGGCGACTATCTGAGCCGAGCCTGAAATCGAGGAGCGGGGACGGTTCCGATCCCCGGTTCCGGCGCATGTTCCGGGCCGTCCCCCCGCCCGCGCGCGTTCCGGCCGGTGTCCGGAGGAAAGCCCGCGCGGCGATCGGAACCGTCGACATGGCTTGCCCGCGGGAAGAAGGGTGTGATATAACCCCCTGCACGATTTCGGCAACTATACAACCCGAGCGAGGATGAACATCATGGCAGAGCTTAAAGTCGGCGATATCCGCACTATCGGCATTATCGGGGCGAATGGAAGCGGGAAAACCACGCTGGTGGATGCCGTCATGTTTGCCGCCGGAGCCAATACCCGCCAGGGAAGCGTGGATCAGGGAACATCGCTTTCCGACACCGGTTCGGAGGAACAGGCGCGCAAGATCAGCATCCGGGCCACGCCGCTCAATTGCCGGTACGGCGGTAAGGATATATTCCTCATCGACACTCCGGGGTACGCTGATTTTTACGGAGAAGTTGCATTGACTCTGGAAGTTGTGGACGCCGTGGTCATCGTGGTGGACGGGGTCGCGGGGATGGAGGTGGGAACCCTCCGCGTCTGGGAAGCCGCGCGGGAACAGGGTCTCCCCATCGGCTTTTTCATCAGTAAACTCGACAAGGAACATTCGAATTTTTCCTCGACCCTGAGCGCGCTGGAAGAAGGAGCGTCCCGCGCTCTGGTGCCGGTAACCCTGCCCGACGGCACCCACCCGGCTTTTTCGGCCGTGTGCAAGCTGTCCGAGGAAGGGATCGAGGATAAAGTCGATCCCGCCCTCCGGGAAGGGATGGCTAAAATCCGGGAGAGCATGATCGAAGCGGCCGCGGAATCGGACGACGCCCTGTTGGAAAAATATTTCGAGACCGGGGAGCTTACCCCCGAAGAGATCAACGAGGGTTTCCGCAACGCCTTTACCCAGGGGAAGGTCTCCCCCGTTTTCGCCGGGGCCGCCCTGAGCGGGAAAGGGGTCAAGGAGCTGCTGGACGGGATCTGCGATCTTTTCCCTTCCCCCGAAACCCGGGGAGAAGTCCGAGTGGGAGACGAAACGGTGAAGCCCGGCGCATCCGAGCCCCTGTGCGCCCAGGTTTTCAAGAGTGTCAACGATCCCTACGTCGGGCAGATCTCCTTCGCCCGGATCTGGGCGGGCACGTTGAAGGCGGACGCCGAAATATTCAACGCCACCAGCGCCTCCAAGGAACGGGTGGGGCACATCCTCCTGATCAAGGGGAAGGAACAGCAGAGCATCGAGCAGGCCGCCCCCGGCTTCATCGTGGCGCTTCCCAAGCTCAAGAACACCTCCAGCGGGGACACCCTGTGCGACCCGGGGCATCGTTATGTTTTCCCTCCCATCAAGTTTCCCTCCCCGACCACCTTGGCCGCCGTCTACGCCAAGGACCGCGGCGACGAAGACAAGATCGCGGAAGCGTTCCCCAAAATCATCAGCGAGGATCCGACCTTGAGGATGGACCGCAACCCCATGACCGGCGAGTTCGTTCTCACCGGTATGGGGGATGTGCAGTTTCAGGTGGCGGTGAATCGGCTCAAGCAGAATTTCAAGGTTGAAATCGAACTCCGGGAGCCGAAGGTGGCCTACAAGGAGACCATCACCTCCCGGGGAGAGACCAAGTACCGGCATAAGAAGCAGACCGGGGGCGCCGGCCAGTTCGCCGAGGTCTGGATGCATGTTCAACCTTACACCGAGGGCGCGGAGAACAGCGAAGGAAAGGCCCGACGGGAACTTATCGAGCTCGGATGGGGCGGAAAACTGCTGTTCATGGATGAAGTGGTGGGGGGGCACATCCCATCCCAGTTGGTGCAGAGCGTCAAAAAAGGTTATCTCTCGGCCATGGCCAAGGGCCCCCTGGCGGGGTTCCCGGTCGTCGACGTCATCGCCACCGTTTACGACGGCAAGACCCATCCGGTCGATTCCAAGGACATAGCTTTCCAGATCGCCGGCCGTCAGGGGTTCAAGGAATCATGCCGGGCCGCGCGCCCGGTTCTGCTGGAACCGATCATGAAAGTGGCGATCACCGTACCGACCGAGTATATGGGCGCGGTAACCGGAGATCTCAATTCCCGCCGGGGCCGGGTCCTGGGGCTGGACCCCAAGGGCGCCAGCCAGGTCGTCAACGCGTTGGTGCCGATGGCGGAGCTTCTCAAGTATTCGACCGAACTGCGGAGCATGACCGGGGGCGCCGGTCACTTTACCATGGAATACGATCATTACGAGGAGGTTCCCTCCGTCATCGCCCAGAAGATCATCGCCGAGGTCAAACAGGAGCAGGAGGAAGAGTAGGAGGTAGCCGATGAGCGGTCATTCCAAATGGCACAGTATCCGGCATAAGAAAGGCGCGGCGGACGCCAAGCGGGGAAAGATCTTCAGTCGCCTGAGCAAGGAAATCACCGTCCTGGCGCGCGACGGCGGGGGGGATATCAAGACCAACCCCCGCCTCCGGACCACGATCCAAGCGGCCCGAGCCGCCAACATGCCCGCCGAGAACATCGACCGGGCGATCAAGAAAGGGACGGGCGAGCTCCCGGGAGTGACCTACGAAGAGCTGGTGTATGAAGGTTACGGGCCCGGCGGCGTCGCGATCATGCTTCGAATCCTGACCGACAATAAAAACCGTTCCGCCGCCGAGATCCGGCACATCTTCGACAAAAGGGGAGGGAACATGGGCGGTCCCGGGGCGGTGGCCTGGATGTTCGAGCAGAAGGGCCTGATAACCGTGGAAAAATCCGCGATCGGGGAAGAGACCCTTTTCGGTTTGGCCCTTGACGCCGGCGCCGAGGATTTCCGGGTCGAGGATGACGCTTATCAGATCATGACCGGGTTGGCCGAGTTCGAGGTGGTGAAAGCCGCGATCGAAGAGGCCGGCATCGAACCGTCCCTGGCCGAAATCACCCAGATCCCCCAGAACGAGATTCGAGTTTCGGGAGAAGACGCCAAAAAAGTGTGGGCTCTGGTCAACGCCCTCGAAGACCATGAGGACGTCCAGAACGTCTACTCCAACTTCGACATCCCCGACGAGATTCTGGCGGAACTCGAAGACTGATCCCGCCGTGGATTCCGGGCGCCAGCTCAGATCGGTTCGGGTCCTGGCTATCGACCCCGGCACCATCGTGGCCGGATACGGAGTGCTGGAAGCCCGGGGAGGGGGCGACCCGGTCCTGCTCGAATGCGGCTGTATCCGTCCTCCCCGGAAGGGGTCCGCTCCGGACAAACTGCTGCTGATCCACAAAACGATTCGGGAACTGCTGGGAAAGTGGGCCCCGAACGTGGTGGCACTGGAAGACGCCTTCTACCACCGCAACGCGCGCTCCACGCTGAAGCTGGGAGAAGTGCTGGGGGTCTGCCGGTTGGCCGCGGCCGCCGCCGGGGTGCGGGTCGTTTCCTACGCTCCCCGCCGGGTGAAGAAGGCGGTGGTGGGCCGGGGGCAGGCCGATAAAATCCAGGTTCAGGGGATGGTAACGCTTATTCTGGGGCTTTCCTCCCCGCCCGACCCTCTCGATATTTCCGACGCGCTCGCCCTGGGGATCGCCTGTCTTCACGACCTGCGGCTCGCCTCTCTCGAAAGTTCCGGAGGCTGAAGGCCTTTTCGGGAGTGCGCCGGGCTCAGAGAATGAGCATGGCGTCTCCGTAGCTGAAGAACCGGTATTCCCGTCGGACGGCTTCCCGGTAGGCGTCCAATATCCGCTCTTTCCCGGCCAGAGCGCAGACGAGCATAAGCAGGGTGGAAGCGGGAAGATGAAAGTTGGTAAGGAGGCGAAAGGGGAGGCGGAAACGGTAACCGGGAACGATGAAGATGTCCGTCCACCGCGCCCCTGGAGCGATCCGTCCGTTTTCATCGGCGGCGCTTTCCAGGGCTCGGACCGCGGTCGTACCCACCAGCCAGAGGGGACGATCTTCCCGGACCTGCCGGTTGATCGCCTCGGCGCTGTTTTCCGTAATTTCATAATGTTCGGCGTGCATACGGTGTTCCTCGATCTCGGAGGTTCTCACCGGCTGGAAGGTCCCGTAGCCGACGTGGAGGGTGACGAAGGTTCGGGCCGTCCCCCGGCCCTCCATCTCCCGCAACAGTTCCCGGGAGAAATGGAGTCCGGCGGTGGGAGCCGCGGCCGCGCCGTCCCGGGCGGCATAGACGGTTTGATACCGTTCGCGGTCCCGGGCCGCGGTTGCCGGGGAAGAATTCTTTCTCCGGATATAGGGGGGGAGAGGGACCGAGCCGTGTCGGCGGGCGAACGCCGCCAGGTCGGCGGTACCCGAGAAATCCATGATCACCGTTCCGGTTTCGTCGCGCCCCCGGACCGTTCCCCTGACGCCTTCGCCGAGATCGACGACCGTTCCGGTCCGCGTCCGCCGCGCCGGGCGGAGAAGGACGTTCCAGCCCCGGTCTTCCCGGGAGTGGAGCAGGAGGATTTCGGCCCCTCCCCCCGTTCCCGGGCGTGTCCCCCTCAAGCGCGCGGGGACGACCCGGGTGTCGTTGAATACCGCCAGGTCGCCGGGCCCCAGGTAGTCGAGGATGGCGGGAAAACGAAGATGGCGGAGTGTCCCGTCCCGCTCCAGGACCATCAACCGCGAATCTTCTCTTCGCGGGGGCGGGTGCTGGGCGATAAGGCGGGGAGGGAGGTCATACTCGAAATCGCTGGTCTTCACCGCCGTTTCGCTCAGGAACGCCCGGCCGCTCGGGCGAAACGTTCGTACTCGCTGTAGAGACAGCCGCAATACTGTTGCTTGTACAGCCGATAACGGTCGGTCAAGGCCCAGTGTTCCTTCCACCCCGTCCGGAAATCCCGGTAGAGGAAGTCGATCCCGGCCGCCGCCCCCGCCGCTTCCCCCTCTTCCCGAACGAGCCCATGGCGCTGATGCACGCTCAGAAGCAGAGTGGAGGTGAAGGCCCCGTAGCCGCGCTCGGCGGCGGCCCGGGCCGTCCTTTCCAGCCGCAAGCGGTAGCAGAGACGGCAGCGGTCGGTTTCCCGGCCGGCCACGAGCCGGAAGAATTCGGGCATATCGTATCCGGCGTCGGTCAAGAGGCGCCGGCCGGATTGCCCGGCCAGGCTTTCGGCTCCTTCCCTACGGGCCCGGTATTCGCGGTAGGGGTGGATGTTGGGGTTGTAGAAAAAACCGTCGGCCTCCAGCCCCTCTTCTTCCAGGGCTTGAAAAGGCCAAGTGGCGCAGGGGCCGCAACAGACATGAAGAAGGACTTTCATCCCTTGCCGGGGAAGAGTTCGCCTTGGGTCCCGGGACCGGGTTCCCATCCCAGGTGCCGGCAGGCCCGCTCGGTGGTCATTCTCCCGGTCCGGGTCCGTTTCAGGAAGCCTTTCTGAATGAGAAAAGGCTCGTAGACCTCGGCGATCGTGTCTCCTTCCTCGCCGATGGCGACCGCGATCGTATCGATGCCCACCGGCCCTCCGTCGAAGTGTTCGACGATGATGCGAAGGATGCGCTTGTCCATTTCGTCGAGCCCCTCCTCGTCGATCCCCAGCATGCCCAGGGCTTCGTGGGCCGTTTCCCTGGTGATCCGGTTGTCGGCCCTGACCTGGGCGTAGTCGCGGACGCGTTTGAGAAGAGAATTGGCGATACGGGGAGTCCCCCGCGCCCGCCGCGCGATTTCCAGGGAGCCCTCCGGATCGATATCGATTCCCAGCAGCCCGGCCGACCGGGTCACGATCCGGTGGAGTTCTTCGGGCGGATAGTAATCCAGGCGGTTGACCAGCCCCATCCGGCTGCGGAGTGGGGCGCTCAGAAGCCCGTACCGGGTGGTGGCGCCCACGAGGGTGAAACGGGCGAGGTTGAGCCTGACCGAACGGGCGCTGGGCCCCTGATCGATCATGATGTCGATGACGAAATCTTCCATGGCCGAGTATAGGTACTCCTCCACCACGTGGGAGAGGCGGTGAATTTCGTCGATGAAGAGGATATCGCCGTCCTTGAGGTTGGTCAGAAGCCCGGCCAGATCTCCGGGCCTTTCCACGGCCGGCCCGGAAGTGATCTTGATGCCGGCGCCCATCTCCGCGGCGACGATATGGGCGAGCGTGGTTTTACCCAGGCCGGGGGGCCCGAAAAAGAGAAGGTGCTCCAGGGCTTCCCCCCGTTCCCGAGCCGCCGCCAGGGTGATGCCCAACCGCTCCTTGACCGCCTCCTGCCCGATAAAATCGGCGAACACCGTCGGTCTGAGTTTAAGGTCCAGGTTCCCGTCTTTCTGGTGGAGAGCGGAATCTACGAAACGATCATTCATCGCTTCCTCCGCGCTCGCCGAGTGAAGCCAGGCAGAGGCGGACCAGCTCCCCGGCGCCCAGGTTCTTCCGCGCGGGGGCGGCCACCCGGTCCAGGGCCGCGGCCGCTTCCGTCCTCCCGAACCCGAGAGAGACCAGGGCCGCGATGACGTCCCCGTAACGCCCCTTTTCTTCGCCGCCCCCGGCGGCCTCCGTGGGGATCGGCAGAGCCGCAACCTTGTCCCTCAGCTCCAGAACGATCCGCTCGGCGGTTTTTTTCCCCACCCCGCGGACCGAGGATATCAGGGCGGCGTCTTCCCTGAGCACCGCCTGCCGGAAGAGCGCCGGTGCCAGCCCCGAAAGCACGGACAGGGCCAGACGGGGTCCCACCTGGGACACTCCCAGGAGAAGTTCGAAGAGTACCCGCTCCTCCAATCTGGAGAAACCGAAGAGGGTCTGTTCGGCTTCCCGAACCTGGTGGAAGACATGAAGCTTGATGGGTTCTCCTTCGGGAGGAAGGGACTCGCGGGTGGAGGGGGAGATGTATATCCGGTACCCGATGCCTCCGGCCTCGATCACGCAGTAATCGGTCCCGCTTTTTTCCAACGTTCCCCGGATATATTCGATCATCGTTCGGTCTCCGTAATCATAAAGTATATATCCGCCGGGCCGGTTCCTCCAACAGCTAACCGGGCCGGGAACTCACCATGTCGAAGCATAGGGCATAGGGTAAGAGCCCACCGCAGGACCACTCTAGGGTTCAGGGTTCGGGGTTCAGGAGTGGACGCAGGGCGCACCGAACCCTTTGGGCTTTAGGGGAAGAATTCAGAATACAGTATTCAGAATTCAGTAGCCCCCGACCTCGGCCCCAAGGGAGGGTATGGGGCGGAGCGAGGAGCGCAGGGCGCAGGGCGTAAAATCTCCCCACCTCACCCTCTTTCTCTCCTCTTCATGTCCTTCATGGTCGAAGCAGCATAGAGCAAGACACCTCGGCCTTTCCTCCATGGTTCTGAAATCCGAATTTCTCTTAATCAGAGTAATCAGAGTCAATCAGGTGCAAAGATCTTCAGGGGCGGAGGGGGGAGTTAATTGCTGAAATCGATGTGGATTTGGTGTAGAAGTTTTTTTTCGCGAAGGAGGCGGGTTGCGATTTTCGGTGACAAAACGGGACCGGGCGACGTCGGCGCGCCTGGGAATGCTGGAACTGGCTCACGGGACGGTCCACACCCCGTGTTTCATGCCGGTGGGCACTCAGGGGACGGTCAAGTGCATGACTCCGGAAGAAATGAAGGAGGTGGGGGCCGAGATCGTCCTCGGCAACACCTACCATCTCTGGCTCCGTCCCGGGCTCGAGGTCATGGAACACGCGGGCGGACTCCATCGGTTTATGAACTGGGACGGGCCCATTCTCACCGATTCCGGCGGATACCAGGTTTTCAGCCTGGCGGATCTTCGGAAGATTTCTCCCGAAGAGGGAGTCGTCTTCCGGGACCATATTTCCGGCGACCTCCGGAGCCTCACCCCCGAGCTCTCAGTGGAAATCCAGCGGATTTTGGGTTCGGATATCATGATGGCTCTGGATGAATGCCCCCCCTATCCCAGCGAACATGAATATGCTTGCGCCTCCCTGGACATGACCATAGAATGGGCGCTCCGCTGTCGCCGGGCCCACCCCGACGACGGTCAAGTGCTCTTTGGAATCATTCAGGGCGGCGTATTCGAGGATCTCAGGCGCCGGAGCGTGGAGGAGATGGAGGGGATCGGTTTCTGCGGCTACGGGATCGGGGGGTTGAGCGTGGGAGAACCGAAACCGCTGATGTACGAACTGGCCGAACTTACCGCGGCGTTGCTGCCCGGGGAGAAGCCCCGCTACCTCATGGGTTCGGGAACGCCGGACGATATCGTGGTTCAGCTGGCTTTCG
Organism: bacterium; assembly: GCA_035380285.1. NCBI lineage: Bacteria > bacterium. The sequence continues at coordinate 14,593 of DAOSXE010000003.1, forward strand.
GAGTGGACATGTTCGACTGCACCGTGCCCACGCGCTACGGCCGCAACGGCACCGTCTTCACCCGGAGAGGAAAGGTGGTGGTCAGAAATGCGCGCTACCGCGACGATCACCGCCCGATCGAAGAGAACTGCGGCTGTTACGTCTGCCGCAACTACACCCGGGCCTACCTCCGTCATCTTTTCAATGCCGGAGAGGTGCTGGGGGCACGTCTGGGCACATGGCATAATCTCCATTTTTACCTGGAAATGATGCGCGACGCGCGCCGGGCCGTGGCGGAAGAGAAATTCGGCGCGTTTCGCGACCGGTTTCTGGAAGAATTCGAATCCGGGGAAACGCAATAGACAACACGAACGATACAGCGGGAAGGAGCAAGCGATGAAATACATACCGATGGCGATGTCGGCCCCTCCGGGAGGAGGGCAGGGCGGCGGAGGGATGGGGTGCGCCCCTGCGGGCGGCGAAGGGGGCAAGGGCAGCGGGTTGATGGGTTTCCTTCCCATCGTTCTCATTTTCGCACTGCTCTATTTTCTGATGATTCGTCCCCAGCAGAAGCGGCAGAAGGATCATCAGAAGCTGGTCTCCGGTTTGGAGAAGGGGGATAAAGTAGTGACCGCCGGCGGGATCCACGGAGTGGTCACCGGGGTCAAGGAACAGACCGTAACCGTCAAAATCGCCGAAAACGTGAAGATCGAGGTCAGCCGGTCCAGCATCAGCCGGGTGGTTGAAAAGACTTCCGAGAGTTGAGCCGAACCGGCAGGGGTACGCAGAATGGATAAAAACCTGAGATGGAAGGTGTTGCTGATCGTGCTGGTCGTGGCCGGGTTCGTCTGGGCGTCGTTGCCCCTGGGCGAAATCGACGTGCGGACCTATCTGGAAGAGAACGCCGTTAATCAGGACGCCCAATTCCAGGATCTGGTCAAATCCCTGGACGTCAAGTACGCCGCGGGCCGAAAAAAAGTTCCCCTCTCGGCCGTTCAGATCCTCCAGGACAAGGCCCGGGAAATGGGGCTGGATCTGACCCGTTATTTTCCCGGCTACGAAGATAACCAGAAGGTGCTGCGGCATATCGCCCGCGATACCGCCGGCAACATCAATCTGGGTCTGGACCTCCAGGGCGGAATCCACGTCATTCTGGCCATCGACGACATCGAATTTTTCAAGAAGGGGGCGGTCAATACCGACGAACAGTTCCGGGAGTTTATCGCCGCCGCCGCCGAAAAAGCCCGGGGCTCGATTCGGACCCCCCTGGAAATCCTGAAATCGGAGGCCGCTTCACGAGATCTCGACCTGCCCCGCTATTACGCCGAACATTACCGGGAAAAATACGGGCTCGAGGAGAAGGATGTCCCCGACACCAATGAAAAAGTGTTCTCCATGTTCGAAGAGGAACTGGACCAGGCCAACCGGGGTTCTCTCGATATTCTCCGGACCCGGGTGGACAAGTTCGGCGTGGCCGAACCAGAAATCCAGGTTCAGGGCGACAACGAACTCCTGATCCAGATGCCGGGGGTGAGCAACCCCGAGCAGGTGATGGACCTGATTCAAGGAGAAGCGTTTCTCGAGTTCCGCCTGGTTGACGACAACGAAGAACGTCTGGCCAAGGCGCTGGAGACCGGCCAGGCCCCGCCCGGGTTCGAGCTGAAAAGCTATGAAACGACGGGAAAGAACAAGCAGACCCGGGTCGAAAAGCTCCTGGTCCGGGAAAAGCCGGAACTGACCGGGGAAACCCTGACTGCGGCCTGGCTCGGCTTCCTCCCCACCAGCCGGGAACCGATCGTCCATTTCAAGTTCGACAAAAAGGGAGCGAGGATATTTTCGCGCGTCACCCAGCAGTATAACGCCGAAGACAACCCCCCCGGTCGCCGGCTGGCCATTCTCCTGGACGGCAAGGTGCTTTCGGCTCCCCTGATCCGGACCCATATCCCGCACGGGGAAGGGTACGTCGAAGGGCACTTCAACGTGGACGAGGCCCGGTTGCTTTCCAGCCAGCTTTCGGCCGGAGCCTATCCGGCCCCGCTCATGGTCAAGGAACAACGGACCGTCGGGCCCTCCCTGGGAGAGGATTCGATCCGGAAAGGTATCAAGGCCGCCGTGGCCGGGTTGATCGTGGTCGTACTCTTCATGGCCGCCTATTACCTCCTGGCCGGGCTGGTGGCGGATTTCGCCCTCTGCCTCAACATCGTTCTCATCGTGGGCGCGCTCAGCCTACTTCCGTCCCTGTTCGGGGTGAAAGCGACGCTGACCCTTCCCGGTATCGCCGGAATCATTCTCACCATCGGGATGGCGGTCGACGCCAACGTCCTCATCTTCGAGCGCATCCGTGAGGAACAGGACGAAGGCAAGGGGATCAAGCAGGCCATCGCCAACGGGTATCAGAAAGCGTTCGTCACCATCCTCGACGCCAATCTGACCACGATCATCGCCGCCCTGGTGCTTCTCAACCCGTTCGGATTCGCCTTCCTCCCCACCGCCGGCCCGATCAAGGGCTTCGCCTTGACCCTGACCATCGGCATCATCACCAGCATGTTCACCGCCCTGGTCGTTACTAGGACCGTATTCGACCTGCTCTGCCTGAGCCGCGGATTCACCGGGCTGACCATGCTGCGCTTTCTCAGCCATCCCAATATCGACTTCATCGGCAAACGCAAGTTCGCCTTCGCCGTTTCCGGAAGCCTGATCGTCCTCTCCGTCGCCGCCTTCATCTACAACGGGGAAAAGAACTTCGGCATCGATTTCAGCGGGGGTATTTTGATCCAGCGGCAATTTACGAGGCCCGTGGACGCAGGCGAAATCCGCACCATCCTTTCCGGTATCGATTTGGGCGATGCCTCGGTTCAGAGTTTCGACGAGGGCCGCGGGGTGATCATCCGGGCTTCGGTCGAGGACCCCGAGATCGTCGACGCCGCCATCAAGAAGGCCTTGGAGGATTCCATCGACGCCGGCCTGTACGAGCAGCGTACCGAAATGGTGGGGCCCAAGGTCGGGCACCGGCTGCGGACCCAGGCGGTGGGCGCGGTGGTTCTGGCGCTGGGCGCGATCATGGCCTACATCTGGTTCCGGTTCAAGGAATTCAAATTCGCCCTGGGGGCGGTCCTGGCGCTGGCCCACGACGTCATCATTACGGTAGGTCTGCTGGCCGGCCTCTTCGTTTTCCCCATCCGGGAGTTCAGCGTTCCGCTGATCGCGGCGCTTTTGACCATCGTCGGTTATTCGCTCAACGATACCATCGTGGTCTTCGTCCGGATCCGGGAGAACATGAAGGCGATGCGGGGCCAGCCCCTGGCTCAGATCATCAATCGCAGCATCAACGAGACTCTTTCCCGGACCATCCTCACCTCGGTGACGACCTTTATCGTGGTCGTCTTCCTCTTCCTCTTCGGCGGCGCGGTCATCAACGACTTCGCGTTCGCCCTGATGGTCGGAGTGGTGGTGGGGACGTATTCCTCGATCTTTATCGCCAGCCCCTTCCTGCTTTTCTGGCATGAAAAACGGAATCAGGGCTGAAGGCAGGCCGGGAACGGATTCGGCGAGGGATCCCGGGAAGGCGGGGGATCAGGGTTTGACGATCTTGCCCGCCTTAATGCACTTGGCGCAGACCCGGACGGTCTGAACCCGGCCGTCGACCACGGCGCGCACTTTCTGGAGGTTGGGGTAGAACGTGCGTTTGCTGACGCCGGTGATGTTTTTCCCCACGCCGCCCTTCTTTTTCGCCATACCCCTTCGGGTAATCGACCGCCCCGCATGGGGGCCCTTCCCGCATACAGCACAAATCTTAGACATCGTTCGGCTCCGAATTTCAGTGGAAGTTGTTACGCAAAGCGCTACCTTGTACCATAAGCGAAAATGCCGCAACAAGGGAAAAAAGACGTTTCGTCCCGGGCAAATTCCCTCCTGAACGGCCCCGTCGACGGGCTGGATGGGATCGGCCCCGCCCGGGCCCGAAGCCTGGGCCGGGCCGGTATCCGGACCCCGCGCGATCTGCTCGAGTATCTCCCCCGGGCCTATCTGGACCGGCGCTGGAGGACGCCGATCGCTGAGTTGCGGGAGGGGATGGAGGCGGTGGTGGAAGGCCGGGTCGGGCAACTGCGCAGCGGTCCTCCCCGGGGCCGGCGCCGCCCGGTTCGGATCATGCTCGAGGACGAAAGCGGCACGCTCCCCTGTGTTTGGTTCAACCAGCCCTATCTTTCCGGAATGCTGCGGACGGCGGAAACGCTGGTCTGCGCGGGTAAGGTCGGCCGTTACGGGCGGTTGCAACTGGTGAACCCGGATATCTGTCTTCCCGGCGCCCTCCGGGAGGAAGGCATTTTGCCGGTTTATCCGGCGTTGGACGGAGTGCCTCCGAAAATACTGCGTCGTTCGGTCCGCGCGGCGCTGGAACTGCTGGAGGGGGACGACGATCTCCCCGCCGATCTGCGGCGGCGCTGGGCGGTTCCCCCCCGCCCGGAAGCCTGGAAGAACCTGCATTTCCCCTCCACCTGGGAGGCGCTGGAGGCCGCGCGGCGCCGGCTGATTCTCGAGGAATTCCTGCTTCTGCAGCTGGCGCTGCTTGGGATGCGCCGTGAACGCCGCCGCCGCGAACGCGCCTGTCGCCACGATCCCGGACGCTGGGTCGAGGTGGAAGCGTTCCTGGAGGATTGTGCCCTCGTCCCCACCCGGGCCCAGAACCGCGCGTTCGGGGAAATAGCGGCGGACATGGCGGGGGAGGCTCCGATGAGCCGGCTGCTTATGGGCGACGTCGGGTCGGGGAAAACGCTGATAGCCGCCGCGGCCCTGCTGTTCAGCGTGGTTTGCGGCGCCCAGGGCGCGGTGATGGCCCCGACCGAAGTCCTGGCGCGCCAACTCCAAAGCCGGATCCGGAGCCTGTTCGCCTCCCGCGGGGTTTCGGTCGAATACCTCGGCGCTTCGCTTTCAACGGCTGACCGGCGCCGTCTCGAGCTGGGGTTGGCGTCGGGCGCCGTCGATGTCGTGGTGGGAACCCAGGCGCTGTTAAGCCGCACAATCGACTTTCGGAGGCTGGGGTTGGTGGTGATCGACGAACAACAGCGTTTCGGGGTCAGGCAGAAGACTACGTTCGCTTCCCGGACCGGCTCTCCCCATGTCCTGGTGATGACCGCGACCCCCATCCCCCGGACGGTGGCCTACCTCGTCTACGGGGACCTCGATCTCTCGGTCCTCGACCAGCTCCCCCCGGGGCGTCCGGGGATCAAGACCTGGTGGATCGGCCCCGACAAGCTCGGCGGAGCCTATGCGTTCATCCGCACTCAGGTCGAAGCGGGGCGCCAGGCTTTTGTCGTCTATCCCCGGCTGGATGAAACCGGGAACGGCGAGGCCGGCGCCCGGGGCAACTACGAAGCCCTCCGCCGGGGCCCTTTCGCCGGTTTGCGGGTGGGCCTGATCCACGGCCGTTTGAGCGGGGAGGAAAAAGAAGATGTCCGCCGGGACTTCGCCTCTGGAAGTCTCGACGTTCTGGTCGCCACCACCGTGGTCGAACTGGGGCTCGACGTTCCCAACGCCTCCGTCATGCTGGTCGAGGGAGCGGAGCGGTTCGGCCTGGCCCAGCTGCATCAGCTCCGCGGGCGCGTGGGGCGGGGAGCTCATCCCGGTTACTGCATTCTTCAAGGCAATCCCCGGACCCCGGACGCGCGGGCCCGCCTGGAGACGGTGCGGGATATCGACGACGGTTTCATCATCGCCCGCAGGGACTTGGAAATACGGGGGCCGGGGGAGTTTTTCGGGATCCGGCAGCATGGTCTTCCCGAACTCCGTTTCGGAGACATCCTGGCCGATTACCGGTTACTGGAGACGGCTCGGAACGAAGCCCGCGCTCTCCTGGAAACCGATCCCGAACTTTCTCTGGCAGAACACCGCCCCCTGGGGCGGATGCTGGCTCGGAGGTTTCCCGCCGCCGGCGCGGAGGAAGGGATATGAAACGGACCCGACCGGAGGGAAAGGGGCTGAAGGATGATTAGAATCATCGCCGGAGAGTTCAAGGGGCGCCCCCTGGTTACCCCGCCGGGAAGCCGTTCCCGGCCCACGGGGTCGCGTGCCCGGGAAGGGATGTTCGACCTGTTGGGGGACCTGGTGGAAGGGGCGCGGGTTCTCGATCTTTACGCCGGGAGCGGCGCCCTGGGCCTGGAGGCCCTCAGCCGAGGCTCTTCCCGGGCCCTGTTCGTCGATTCCTGGAAGGAAGCCGCCGGAGCTATCCGGGAGAACATCGACCGGCTGGGGCTGGCGTCCCGAGCCGCCGTCCGCCGCGGGGAAGTGGTTTCCCTGTTGCGGGCGAAACGGTCTTCGGTCCCTCCGTTCGACCTGATTTTCGCCGATCCTCCCTACCGGTTCCACGAACCCGGAGGCGAGGGGGAAAAGCTGTTGGAGCTGCTCGACGGCTGTGTTATGGTCGCTCCGGAAGCGGTAGCCGTCGTCGAATATCCCCGGAAGTTGGAACTTTCCGCGACGCCGAATGGTTGGCGCGAAGCGGTCCGCCGTCGCTACGGGGCGGAAGGGGTGGTAATCTACCGCAGGATCCCCCGTTCGGGGGGAGGAGTCGCCTGATGGAAGCAACGGCCGTGTACGCCGGCAGTTTCGATCCCGTGACCTTCGGCCATCTCGACCTGATCGAAAGGGCCGTGCGCATTTTTCCCAGGCTGATCGTGGCCGTAGCCCGCAATCTGGAGAAAACTCCCTTTTTCGATCTCGAAACCCGCTTGACTCTCTTGCGCGAAACCACCCGGAAATTTCCGGGGGTCGAGGTCGACAGTTTTTCCGGTCTCCTGGTCGATTATGTCCGTTCCCGGGGAGCCGAGGTGATGATCCGGGGGTTGCGAGCGGTTTCGGACTTCGAATATGAATTCCAGATGGCCTTGACCAACCGCAAGATGGTCCCGTCGCTGGAAACTATTTTTTTAATGCCGGCCGAGCCTTTCACCTATCTCAGTTCCAGCATGACCCGCGAAGTCGCCGTTCTCGGCGGGGATATCTCGGCCTTCGTTCCCGCGGTGGTTGCGGCCGCGTTTCGGGAAAAAATCGGGGGGTCCCGGTGACGGGTGCGAAAACCGGGCTGTCGTTCCCGGTTTGGGAAATCGGCACCGAAGGGATCGTCACCCGGGGCGCGGCGGACCCGGAATTGCTCGGCGAACTCGACCCCGGAACGGCGGTCGCTTCTCCGATCGAGTATGACTTCGCACTCACCCGGGCGGGAAAGATGGTGTTGGCGCGGGGGAAGGTTGCGGTTCGGTCGCGTTTTCAATGTTCCCGCTGCCTGAAAGAGTACGAGTCCGACGTCGTCGAACCCGAGGTTTTCGCGGAATTCACCGTGACTTCCCCCGAGCAGATTATCGACTTGACCGGGATCGTACGCGAATATACTATCCTGGCTTTCCCGGTTAAACCTCTCTGCTCGGAAGAATGCCGGGGGCTATGCCCGAGCTGCGGCCGCAACCTCAACCTGGGGCCGTGCGGATGCTCGGGGCGGGTCCCGGATTCTCCCTTTGCCGTCCTGGAGTAGCGGCGGCGGCCGGGAGCGAACAGAGATAAACGAAGGAAGGTACGCCGATGGCCGTTCCGAAAAGAAGAACCTCTAAAAGCAAAAAGCGGATGCGGCGCAGCCCCGTAATGCCTGCGACTCCCAGCATTTCGGAGTGCCCCCATTGCCGTTCTCCGAAGGAATCCCACCGGGTTTGTCCCCACTGCGGATATTACAAAGGAAAGATCGTCGTTCAGATCGAAGAGGCCTGATTCGTGAAAATAGCCCTTGACGCCATGGGGTCCGAAGGGGCTCCGGACGTCGAGGTCTTGGGCGCGCTGGAAGCGGCCCGCACGGTTGCCGCCGGCCATGAAATTCTTTTGGTCGGGGACCGCGTTCGGATCGAGCGGGCCCTGGATCTTCGGCGGCCCCTCCCCCCGAACCTGGAGATCGTTCACGCCTCCGAAGTCATCGGAATGGCCGATCCCCCCCTGCAGGGGCTGAGAAGAAAACGGGAGGCCTCGGTGCTCAAGGCCCTGGAACTGGCGTCTTCGGGCGGGGCGGACGCGGTCGTTACCGCCGGGAACACGGGCGCCGCGGCTGCCGGAGCCAGGATGGTGTTGGGAATGCTGCCCGGGGTGGAACGACCGGCCATCTGTACGCTGATGCCGTCGGCTCGCGGTTATTTCGCTCTTCTCGACGCCGGGGCCAACACCGACAGTCGCCCGGCCCATCTTCTCCAATTCGCCCTGATGGGGGCTCGCTATTTTGATTTCGCCTGCGGCCGCGCGCGTCCCCGGGTGGCGTTGTTGAACATCGGCTCCGAATCCGGGAAAGGCAACGAATTGACGAGAGGGGCTCATCAGCTGTTGGCCGCCGCCGATCTCGATTTCATCGGCAATATCGAGGCCAGCAGAATTTTCATGGGAGAAGCCGACGTCGTCGTCGCCGACGGGTTCGTCGGCAACATCCTGCTCAAAGCTTCCGAGGGCGTCGCCGCCGCCATCCAGGGGATGCTGACCGGGGAGCTCCGCGGCAACGTCTTTCGATCGATCGGAGGGTGGCTGCTGCGCCCGGTCTTTAAGAGGCTGGGGAAGCGGATCTCCCCCGAAGAATACGGCGGAGCGCCGTTGCTGGGGGTACGAGGAACCTGTATTATCTGTCATGGAGCTTCCACGCCCCGCGCCATAAGCTGCGCTCTCGGCGCGGCCGTACGATATTCTCGGGAAAAAGTGAATGATAAGATCAGCGCCGCCGTCAGCCAAACGGCAGAGTAGAGGAGGAGTCATGCAGACCGCATCCATCATCGGCACCGGCTTGTTTCTTCCGGAAAAGGTCCTTTCCAACGCCGACCTGGAAAAGATGGTAGATACTTCCGACGAGTGGATCGTGACCCGGACCGGCATCCGCGAACGGAGGATCGCATCCGAAGAAGAAACCGTCTCCTACCTGGCGGAACAGGCCTCCCGCCGGGCGGTGGCGGCGGCCGGGTTGGAACTGTCCGATATCGACTGCATACTCCTGGGAACCTTCACCGCCGACAAACCCCTGCCCGCCGCCGGCTGTCTTCTCCAGGCCCGGCTGGGCTTGAGCCGGATCCCCGCTTTCGACTACTCGGCCGCGTGCACCGCCTTTATCTACGGAGTCGAGATCGCCCGAGGCTTTCTCTCTCTCGGTTGCTACCGGAATATCCTCCTGGTCGCCGCCGAAAAGGTCTCCGCTGTGGTCGATTGGTCCGATCGGAACACCTGTGTCCTTTTCGGAGACGGCGCCGGGGCGGCGGTCATCGCCGCGAACGGTTCCCGGGGCCGGATCGTGGACAACACCATCGGCGCGGACGGATCCCGGGAAGGGCTTCTGGAGATTCCGGCCGGGGGTTCGGCGCGGCCGGTTACCCACGAGGTTCTCGACCAGCGGCTCAACTGCATACACATGGCCGGCCGCGAAACCTTCAAGGTTGCCGTCGCCTCGATGGCGGACGCCTGCCAGCTGCTGTTGGACCGCAACGGCCTCGGCCCCGACGACATCACCTGGCTGGTCCCGCACCAGGCCAACTTGAGAATCATGAAGGCGGTCGCCAAGGGCACGCGGATCCCCGAAGAGCGGGTTTACATCAACGTGGACCGCCTGGGGAACATGTCGGGAGCCACCGTCCCCATCGCCTTGGCGGAGATGGACCGCGACGGGATCCTCAAACCGGGCGACCGGATCATGCTCGTGGCCTTCGGCGGCGGCCTGACCTGGGGAGCGACCCTGATCGAATGGTGAAGGGAAGGGAATGGCCCCGCCGCCGCGAAGAGTGCGGTGCCCCGGGAAAATTCGAAGCACAGACGGGAGGGAGGAGATGGAATTAGAAGGGAAGCGGGCGATAGTGACCGGCGCGGCGCGGGGAATCGGGCGCGCCATCGCCTTGGCGTTGGCGGACGCCGGCGCCGACGTGGCGGTTATGGACCTCAAGGACTCCGACTGCTCCGGAGTTGTCGCCGAAATCAAGGAAAAAGGCAGACAAGCCGCCGCTTTCGGTGTCAATGTCGCCGAACCTTCCAGCGTCGTCGCCGGGGTCAACAAAGTCCTTGACCTCTGGGGGGCCGTGGATATAGTGGTCAACAACGCCGGGATCACCCGGGATTCGCTTCTGGTACGGATGAGCGACGATGACTGGGAAGCGGTTCTCGACGTTAATTTAAAAGGCACCTTCAATGTCTGTCGCGCCGTCGCCCGGCCGATGATGAAACAGCGTTCCGGAGTCATCGTCAACATCGCGTCGATTGTGGGTCTGATGGGAAACGCCGGACAGGCAAATTACTCCGCATCCAAAGGCGGGGTTGTCGCATTGACCAAGTCTCTGGCCCGGGAAATGGCCCCCCGGTCGGTCCGGGTCAATGCCGTCGCTCCCGGCTTTATCGAGACCGCCATGACCGATAAAATCCCCCAGGAAATAAGGGAAAAGATGGTCGCCGGGATCCCCCTGGGGAGAATGGGCGTTCCGGGGGACGTGGCCTCGGCCGTGGTTTTCCTGGCGTCGCCCGCGGCCGCCTATATCACCGGCCATGTGCTGGTGGTTGACGGGGGAATGTATATATAGTATTAGTCGTCCAACCTGTAATCCGGCCTGTCTGCCGGGAAAACGGAGGAGAGAAGATGGAGAACATCGAACAGCAGGTAAGGGAAGTTATCGTGGAGCAGTTGGGAGTGAACCCCGATGAGGTTACTCCGGAAGCTTCTTTTATTGAAGACCTCGGCGCCGATTCGCTCGACACCGTCGAGCTGGTGATGGCGCTCGAGGAGAAGTTCGAGATCGACGTTCCCGATGAGGATGCCGAAAAGCTGACCACGGTCGGGGCCGCCATCAAGTATATCGAAGAGCACGCCAACGGCTGATTCCAGAACGGATCGACCATCGGCAGCCGATACGAACTGTCCTTCCCCCGGGTCTCCGGGGGAAGGACAAAGGTCTTATTCAGGGGGTGTGTTCATGTCCGGCAGGAGAGTGGTAGTAACCGGTATCGGGGCGGTGACCCCGGTCGGCCATACCGTTCCGGCGGTTTGGGATTCTCTGGTCAACGGGAAGAGTGGCCTGAGCAAAATCGAAGCGTTCGACGTCTCTTCCTTTCCCACCCAGATCGCGGGCGTCGTGAAGGACCTGGAGATCGACCAGGTTCTCGACCGCAAACAAGCCAAGCGGATGGACCGGTTCTGTCAATTGGGCATGGTGGCGGCGATGCAGGCGGTGGAGGATGCCGGGTTGGAGATGGCCTCGGTGGACCCCAATCGGGTCGGGGTGTACGCCAGTTCCGGCATCGGCGGTCTGGCCACGATAGAAGCCCAGCACCAGCTCCTGCTCGAGCGCGGTCCGGGGCGGATATCCCCGCTTCTGGTCCCGATGATGATCATCAATCTTCTTCCCGGCAACATCGCCATGCATTTCGGGATGAAAGGTCCCAACCTTTCCGTGGTCACCGCCTGCGCCACCGGCAACCATAACCTGGGAGAAGCCCTGCTGGCGATCCGCCACGGCATGGCCGATGTCGTGGTTTCCGGCGGCGCGGAAGCTCCGATTACCCCCTTGGGGCTGGCGGGGTTCTGTTCGATGAAGGCCATGTCCTGCCGCAACGACGACCCCGCCGGGTCGTCGAGGCCGTTCGACGCCGAACGTGACGGGTTCGTCATGTCCGAAGGCGCGGCCATGCTGGTCCTGGAAGAGCTGGAGCACGCCCGCGCCCGGGGCGCCCGAATTTACGGGGAACTGGCCGGATACGGCGCCACTTCCGACGCCTACCACCTCACCGCTCCCGCTCCGGACGGAGAAGGAGCTGCCCGGAGTATGGCCAATGCCATGGCCGATGCCGGCGTCTCCGCCGCCGACGTCGACTACATCAACGCGCACGGCACCTCGACTCCTCTCAACGACAAGTACGAAACCATGGCGATCAAAACCGTCTTCGGCGCGGGCGCTTCCCGCCTGCCCGTCAGTTCGACCAAGTCGGTATCCGGGCACCTGCTGGGCGCCGCCGGGGCGTTCGAGGCGATCGCCTGCCTGTTGGCTATGAAAGAGGGCGCTATTCCTCCCACCATCAATTACGAGCACCCCGATCCCGAATGCGATCTCGATTACGTCCCCAACCAGGCCCGGGAAGGGAAGATAGCCGTCGCCATGAGCAATTCTTTCGGCTTCGGAGGCCACAACTCGACACTGATTCTCAAGGCATTTTAACCCGGATCCGCTCTGACCCCGATCGCTTCGAGGGAACCCCGAAGAAGGGTGCGAGGCGATCGGGGTTTCAGTTGCGGCAGGGAAGGGGGCAGCGATGGATTATTTTCTTACGGAAGAACAGCAGATGATCAAGGATCTCGCCCGGCAGGTGGCCGAGGAGCGGCTCAAGCCTCTTCGGGCGGAGATGGATGAAAAAGGCGAGTTTTCCTGGGACGTGATCAAGGCGTACCGGGAATCCGATCTTTTCGGGATCTATATCCCCGAGGAATACGGCGGTCTCGGCGGCGGGGTCTTGGAACTGAGCCTGGCGGTGGAAGAACTCAGTCGCGTCTGCGGCGGTCTCTCCCTGGGTCTGGCCGCCACCGCTCTGGGGACGTTTCCCCTCCTTTTGTTCGGGAGCAAGGAGCAGAAGGAGCAGTACCTGCCCGCGCTCGCCTCCGGCGAAAAATTGGCGGCGTTCGCCCTCACCGAACCCGAATCGGGGAGCGACGCCGGCGCCACCCGAACCACCGCGGTCGCGGACGGCGACGAATACGTCATCAACGGGACCAAGTGCTTCATAACCAACGGCGGAGTGGCCGATATTTTTACCGTCATCGCCATAACCGACCGCGCCAAGGGCAGCCGCGGCGCCAGCGCCTTCATCGTCGAGAAAGGGACTCCCGGCTTCTCGGTGGGGAAAGACGAGAATAAGATGGGCATCCGCGGTTCTTCGACGACGGAGCTGATTTTCGAAGACTGCCGCGTCCCCAAACGCAACCTGCTGGGGCGGGCGGGGATGGGTTTCATCGTCGCCATGAAGACGCTCGATCAGTCCCGGCCCGGAGTCGCGGCTCAAGCCCTGGGGATCGCCGCCGGCGCCTTGGATGAGGCGGTCGAATACGCCCGCCAGCGCCAGCAATTCGACAAACCGATCATAGCTTTTCAGGGCCTGCAGTGGATACTGGCCGATATGGCGACCCAGGTGGAAGCGGCCCGGGCCCTGGTCTACAGCGTGGCGAAGGCGATCGACGCCGGCGACAAGGACATTTCCAAGGTCTCGGCCATGGCCAAGCTCTTCGCTTCCGACACCGCCATGAAGGTCACGACCGACGCGGTTCAGGTGCTGGGGGGCTACGGCTACATGAAGGAATATCCCGCCGAAAAAATGATGCGCGACGCCAAGATCACCCAGATTTACGAAGGCACCAACCAGATTCAGCGCAACGTCATCGCCGCCCAATTGATCAAAGAGAGCGCCAGCCGCAAGTAGAGAACGGGTCAATGAACATCGTCGTCTGCATCAAACAGGTACCGGACACCACCGAAGTCCGGATCAACCCCGAAACCAACACCCTGATCAGGGAAGGGGTGGAGAGCATCATCAACCCCTTCGACCTCTACGCCCTGGAGGAAGGAGTCAGGCTGAAGGAACGCTTCGGGGGAAAAGTCACCGTGATCAGCATGGGTCCGCCCCAGGCCGAAGCCGCCCTGCGGGAAACGCTGGCGTTGGGGGCGGACGAAGCGGTTCTCCTCTGCGACCGGGCTTTCGCCGGCTCCGATACCTGGGCCACGGGGTATACCCTGGCCCGGGGGATACGGAAACTGGGGGATGTCGACTGCATCATCTGCGGCAAGCAGGCGATCGACGGAGACACCGCCCAGGTCGGCCCCCAGATCGCGGCCTGTTTGGATATCCCCCAGGTCACCTATGTCCGCCGGGTCGAGGAGGTTTCCGAAGGCCGGATCCGGGTGCAGAGGATGACCGAGGAGGGATATGAGGTGGTAGAGGGCGATATCCCGATACTGCTCACGGTGGTTAAAGAGATCAACGAACCGCGGCTGCCGTCCCTGAAGGGGAAGTTGAAGGCGAAGAAACAGGAAATTCCGCATTGGACGGCCGAAGATATCGCCGCGCTGCCGGAGCGGATCGGGTTGGATGGGAGCCCGACCCGGGTGGTAAGGATCTTTTCTCCCCCTCCCCGCGGCGCCGGCAGGTTGTTCACCGGCGATGCCGCCGAAGCCGTCTCCGGCTTGGTCGAAGAGCTGGAGAAGGCGGGGGTGATCTGAAAGGAGCATGGAATGAGCCTGCTGATAGATAAAGATACCTGTATCGGCTGCGGCAAGTGCGTCGGCGCCTGCCCCTTCGGCGCCCTGTCGATGGCGGACCGTCTGGCGGTGGTCGACGAAGACGCCTGCACGCTCTGCGGCGCCTGCATCGAGGTCTGCCCGGTAAAGGCGCTCGCTCTTCCGGAGCGCGGGGCTCCCCGGCGGGATCTGGGCGATTACCGCGGGGTGTGGATCGTGGCCGAACAGAAGGGGGGGAAGGTTCAGTCCGTGACGTTCGAGCTTCTGGGCGCGGGCATGCGTCTGGCCCAAGCTCGGGGAGTCGATCTGGCCGCGGTTCTTATCGGCAGCGATCTGGAGACGGCGGCCGCGGAATTGATCTCCCGGGGAGCGGGAAGAGTCTACCTGGTCGAAGATCCCTCGCTGGAGCGTTTCGTCGACGAGGCGTATGCCCGGATCATCTGCCGATTGATCCGGGAGCACCGCCCGGAGATCGTTTTAACCGGCGCGACCGCCATCGGCCGCGCTTTGATCCCCCGGGTGGCCGCCGAGGTCGGGACCGGGCTGACGGCCGATTGCACCGGTTTGGAAATAGACCCCGAATCCGGCAATCTTCTCCAGACCCGCCCGGCTTTCGGGGGCAATATCATGGCCACCATTCTCTGCGAGGACTACCGGCCCCAGATGGCGACCGTCCGTCATAAAGTCATGAAGGAAGCCGAAGCGGACCCCGGACGTTCCGGCGAAATCGTCAGGGTTATGCCGCAGGAGGGGGAAACCTCCGCCCGCACCTCGGTCCTGGAAGTGGTGGAGGAGTTCGAAACCGCGGTCAACATCGCCGAAGCCGATATCATCGTTTCGGGGGGGAGGGGCCTGAAAGGGCCCGAAAACTTCGGAATGCTCAGGGAACTGGCCGATCTTCTGGGCGGCGCCGTGGGCGCCTCCCGGTCGGCCGTCGACGCCGAGTGGATTTCGTACGCGCATCAGGTGGGCCAGACCGGGAAAACCGTCCAGGCCAAGGTTTACATCGCCTGCGGGATTTCGGGAGCGATCCAGCACCTGGTGGGCATGCAGTCCTCGGACACGATCGTGGCCATCAACAAGGATCCGCACGCTCCTATCTTCCAGGTCGCCGACTTCGGAATCGTGGGAGATCTTTTCGAGGTCGTTCCCGCCCTGATCCGGGCGCTCAAGAGCCGCCGCAACGGCTGATTTTTCTTGTTCGATTCCGGGGGCGATGGTATAAACCATGCCTATTTATGGGGTAAGGTTTCAATCGTCAACCTGTAAGCAGGAACAGAAAAACATGTACATTCTCGGAATTTCGGCCTACTACCACGATTCCGCCGCCGCTTTGATTCAGGACGGGAAGATCGTCGCCGCGGCCCAGGAGGAGCGGTTCACCCGCAAGAAACAGGATTTTAATTTTCCCCGCAACGCCATCGAATACTGCCTGAAGCAGGCGGGAATTTCCATCAACGACCTTTCTTACGTAGCCTTTTACGACAAACCCCTGCTCAAATTCGAAAGGATCCTCGACACGTACATGGCTTTTGCTCCCCGGGGCTTCAAGTCGTTTTATCAGGCGATTCCGCTCTGGCTGAAGCAGAAACTCCACATCAAGGATACCCTCCACCAGGAACTCGACTATGGCGGTAAGATACTCTTCCCCGAACACCACGAATCCCATGGCGCCGCCTGTTTTTATCCTTCCCCCTTCCGCGAAGCCGCTTTTCTCACCATCGACGGAGTGGGGGAATGGGCGACCACCAGTTTCGGGGTGGGCAAGGACAACCGCCTGACCCTGATGGCGGAGATCGATTTCCCCCACTCCCTGGGGCTGCTCTATGCCGCGTTTACCTACTACTGCGGTTTCAAGGTCAATTCCGGCGAGTACAAGCTGATGGGGCTGGCCCCCTACGGTCGTCCGCGGTTCGCACCCTTGATCAAGGAGAAGATGGTCGACATCAAACCGGACGGCTCGTTCCGGCTTAACCTCGATTATTTCGATTACATGGTCGGCAACCGGATGACCAACGCCGCCTTTCACGATCTTTTCGGCGCTCCTCCCCGGCGGTCCGAGGATTATATCGATCAGCACTACATGGACTGCGCGGCCTCGATCCAGGAAGTCACCGAAGAAATCATGCTGAAGATGGTCAAAAACATCCACGAGCGTACCGGAATGGATAATCTCTGCATGGCCGGCGGCGTGGCTTTGAACTGCACCGCCAACGGCCGGATTCTCCGGGAAGGCCCCTTCAAGGACATCTGGATTCAACCCGCGGCGGGCGATGCCGGCGGGGCTTTGGGAGCCGCTCTGCTGGTCTGGTATCAATACCTGGGGAACGAACGCAAGGTCGTCGAGGGCAGGGACTTCCAGCAGGGCTCCTATCTAGGGCCCGAGTTCGGCCCGGACGAGGTCAAGAGCTACCTGGACGGGATCAACGCCGACTACGAATACGTTCCCACCGAGGAAATCCCCGAAAAGATAGCGGACCTGATCGCCCAGCAGAACGTCATCGGCTGGTTTCAGGGGCGCATGGAGTTCGGTCCCCGGGCTCTGGGCGCCCGGAGCATTCTCGGAGACGCCCGTTCCGGAGAGATGCAGTCGATCATGAATCTGAAGATCAAGTTCCGGGAGTCATTCCGTCCGTTCGCCCCGGCGGTTCTCCGCGAGAAGGTCGCCGAGTACTTCGAGACCGATTACGCCAGTCCCTATATGCTTCTGATCACCGATGTCAGGGAAGAACGGCGTTTGCCCATGCCGACCGAAGCCGAGGCCGAGCAGAAACTGGAAGAGGAAAAAGCCGTCCTGCGCAAGGAAATCGTGGACCTCAAGGAGGTCAACCGGCATAAAGAGGCGGCCAAGGTGGAGCGTCTCCTGGAAAACACGGACTACCTGAAATTCCGGAATATCATCCACCATCCCCGTTCCGACGTTCCCGCCATCACTCACGTCAATTATTCCGCCCGGCTGCAGACGGTCGACCGCGACGGAGGCAATCCGCTGTATTACGATATGATCAAAACATTCGACGAGAAATACGGCTGCCCCGTAATCGTCAATACCTCGTTCAATGTCCGGGGAGAGCCGATCGTCTGCACCCCGGAAGAAGCCTTCCGCTGCTTCATGCGGACGAAGATGGACTACCTGCTGCTGGGCAACTACCTGCTCGACAAGCGGCAGCAGAAGGAATGGAAAGAAGAATTCGACTGGATGAAGGAGTTTACCCTTGATTGATTTCGATTTTTCCAAGGAGATAAAGGACATCCGGCTTTTTTCCCGAACGGTTCCGGCGGCGCTGGTCCTGCTGGGCACGTTGTTGTGGATTTTCAAGCTGGATTTCTGGCCGACCGTTTTCTGGATCTACCTGGCCGCGGTCGCGGTGTTCCTCTGGGGGCTGATCCACCCCGAATCCTTGAAACCCGTCTACTGCGCCTGGAGCTACTTCACCAGGTGCATCGCCTTCATCATCACCTCCCTGATCCTGGCCGTCGTCTTCTACATCGGATTCACCGGGGTGGGTCTCCTGCGCAAGGCCTTCGGGAAAGACCCCATGCACCGTAAATACGATCCCGCCGCGTCTTCCTACTGGATTCAGCGGGCCGGCGCGGACGCCGAATTCGAACCCGCTCGTTACGAAAAGCAGTTTTAATACTTCAAACCAACGGAACGGCTCATGAAAGTGTCTCTGCTCAAAGAATTTTGGGATTTCATGATGGAGCGGAAGAAATGGTGGCTTCTGCCGATCATCATCATGCTCCTGCTACTGGGAATCCTGGTTCTCGCCACCACCAATCCGGTGGTTTCCCCCTTCATCTACACGCTCTTTTAAGACCGGGAAATGCTCTTCTGGTGGATATCCGGCCTGCTCCTTTTCCTATTGGGCGCGCTGGTGATCCTGACCTCCAATCCGGCCGTGTCGCCGTTCATCTACACCCTGTTCTAGGCCGGTGAACTCCGGCACGCAGATGAAGACGGCCCGCCCGCATCCCGCCGCCCCGCGGCGGCGGAGGATGCGCCCATGTATCTGAAGAAGATCGAGTTCAACGGATTCAAGTCGTTCGCCGAAAAGACCGAACTCGTAATCCCTCCCGGCGTTACCGCCATCGTCGGACCCAACGGCTGCGGCAAGACCAACGTCGTCGATGCCATCAGCTGGGTTTTGGGGGAACAGAGCGCCAAGCAACTGCGCGGCTATAAGATGGAGGACGTCATCTTTAACGGCACCACCGCCCGGCAGGCGGTGGGAATGGCCGAAGTATCGCTGACGTTCGACAACGCCGACGGGACTCTTCCTCTCGATTTTTCCGAGGTGACGCTGACCCGCCGCGTCTTCAGATCGGGGGAGGGACAGTATTTCATCAACCGCAAGCCCTGCCGTCTGCGCGATATCAACGAGCTGGTGCTGGGGACCGGCCTGGGCAACCGGTCGTACAGCCTGGTCGGCCAAGGCCGGATCGACCAGGTGCTGCGTTCCCGTCCGGAAGAACGGAGATTCCTCCTGGAAGAAGCCGCCGGGATCAGCAAGTACCGTAAAAAGCGAGAAGAGGCTCTGCGCAAACTCGAACACACCCAGAACAACCTGCTGCGGATCGACGACATCATCCGGGAAGTCAAACGTCAGCTGGCGGTGGCGGAACGGCAGACCCGCCAGGCCGAACAGTACCGGAAACACCGGGAACGGCTCCGGGAGCTGGAGATCGCGCTCGGTCTGCTCAAGTTGGAGGAAATCCGGCGGGTGGAGCAGGAGTCCGGGGCCGAGCGGGAAGGCCTGGAATCCTCCTACCGCGGACTTCAGGACCGGGCGACCGAACTCGAAGAAAAATTGAGCCGGCTGCGCCGGGATCTGAAGAAGGAGGAGGACGCGTTTCACCAGGCTCGATCCGCCCAGATAACCGGCCGCGCCGAAATCGACAAAGCCGGCCATCGCCGGGAGCTGAACCGGCGTCAGATCGGAGATATCCAGAACCACGTCCAGCGCCTGATCGGGGAAAAGGAGAAGACGGCGCGGGATCTGGAAGAGGGGAGGAAAACCGCGGTCGCTCTCGAGGGCGAACTGGGAAAACTCGCCGCCGCCAACCGGGAGCAGGAGGCGGAGCTGGAACGGCGCGAAGCCGAACTGCGGGGCCTGGTCGGGCGTTTGGACGAAGCTCAGCGCCAGGCGGCCGACTATCGGAACCGCCTCCTGGAAAATTCCCGCGCCGAAGCGCGGTTGAACAACGAATACGCCGGGGTCGAGGCCGGGAGCAAGGAGCTGGTTCTGAGGAAGCGCCGCCTGGCCGTGCAGATCGAGCGCCTGGAAGAAGCGGGGAAGGAACAGGAGGAGGAACAGGTCTCGGCGTCGGAGGTCATCGAGGAACGGGAAGCCGAAATGCGCCGGCTGAAGGAAGAACTGAAGACCGCATCGGCGGCAGCGTCTGCCGCCGCCGAAGCGCACCGGGCGGCCGTCGCGCGCCGCGACGAGCAGGTATTGGCCTTGAAGGTCAAGGAATCCCGGGATCGGCTGCTGCGCGATTCCGAGACTTTCCCGGGGGAAGGCGCGGACGGGATCAAGTGCCTGCTCGACGCCGGCGAAGATCGTTTCCCGTCCCGTGCCGGGATCGTCGGTCTCCTTGCCGACTTTATCGAGGTCGATTCCGGTTTTGAAGCGCTGCTGGAGGCTTTGTTGGGAGATAAGGAAAGGGCGCTGGTGGTCGAGGATCGGGCCACCGCCGAAGCGGCCGCGACGCTCCTGCGCGACGCCCAAGCCGGCCGGACCGTTCTCCTGGTCCGCTCCCGGCTGGAGCCACGGGAGCCGGCTTCGGCCGAGATCTACCGGCACATACGTTTCTCCGGCCCCATGAAGGGGTTGGAAACGGCCGTGCTGGGCGTGCCCGACCCGTCCGCCGGCGCCGCCGGTTTCAGGGTGATCGCCCCCGGTACGGTGGAGCGTTCCGACGGTTCCGTAATCTGGGCGGGGACGGCGTCATCTTCCGGCCGAATATATTCCCGTTCCCGGATGCTCGAGGAACTGTCTGCGGAGATCGCGGCGGCGACCGGCGCACTCGAGCAGGCGGAGCTGGAGCGCTCCGCCGCCGAGCGGGATCGGGAGGAGAAAGACGCCTTTCTGCGCGACCTGTCGATTCGGCTTCGCGACGGGGAACTGGCCCAGGCCATAGCGAGCAGGGAATCGGACCGATTGAAAAAGGGGCTGGAGCAGGTCCGCCTGGAACTGGCCGGCGCGCGCCGGGAGGTGGAGGAGATCGAATCCGACCTGGTCCGTCTGAGCGGGCGAAAGAACGAGTTGGAGGCGAAGCTGACCAAGGATCCTGTCCGCAGCGAGGACGGGGCCCGCGGGCTGAAGGATGCGGAAGCGGCTTCCGCCCGGATCGGCTCCGAGGTTCGGGAGGCGGAACGGGGCATTACCGGCTTGAAGATAGCCCTGGCCTCGTCCCGGGAACGGGAAGATTCCCTCTCCACCCGGTTGAAAATGCTCAAGCGGGAGCTGGCCGGCCATGAGGCCGCGCTGACATCCCGGGAAGAGCAGATAACCGCCGGACGGGACCGGGTCTCCGAACTTGAACGGGAAAACGACGAACTGGCCGGGGAGATCGAACTCCGGAGCCGGGAATTGGAGGAGGGAACGGCCGGGATCGAACGCCTGCGCTTGTCGGTGGAGGAATGGGAACGCCGCTGCACAGATGCGGAAAAAGAGTATCAGAACGTCAGGCCGTCCCTGCAGGAAGCTCAGGAGAAAGTCGGCCAGGTCGAGGTCAGGTTGGCGGAAGCGCGTCTGCGCCGGAACAATATCTCCCAGAGAATCAGGGAAGCGTACGGGGTGGAGCTGGAGGCACTGGAAGTACCGGAAGGAGATTTCGATCAGGACGCCATGGCCGGGGAAGCGGAATCGATTAAAGAAAAAATGGCGAAGATGACCAATATCAACTTGGCGGCCCTGGAGGACAAGGAAGTTTTCGACGCCCGTCTCAAGCTGCTCCTGGAACAGAAAGAAGATCTGGAATCGGCCCGGATCCATATCGAGGAAGCTATCCGCAAGATCAACATCACCGCCCGGGAGCGGCTGGCGGCCACGTTCGATATCGTCCGCAATTCCTTCCGGGATATTTTCCGCCAGCTCTTCGAGGGGGGCAAGGCCGACCTGGTTCTGGACAACGAGAAGGACATTCTCGACAGCGGTCTGGAGATCGTGGCCCAACCTCCCGGGAAAAAGCTCCAGCACATCAACCTGCTTTCGGGGGGAGAACGGGCCATGACCACCATCGCCTTCATCTTCGCCCTGTTCAAGGTTCAGCCCAGCCCCTTCTACCTGCTGGACGAGATCGACGCCCCCCTGGACGGGGTGAACATCAGCCGCTTCGTCCACCTGCTCAAAAGCCGGTCCGGGGAAGCCCAGTTCATCATCATCACCCACAACAAGCAGACCATTGCCGAAGCCGACGTTCTCTACGGAATCACCATGGAGGAGTCCGGCGTCTCCAAGGTGGTTTCGGTCAAGTTCAGCCCGGAAAAGACCGAAGCCTGAGCGCCGTCGCGGTTCCGACGAAAGGCCTTGCGTCGCCGCCCCGCACTCTCCTATACTTACAAAATACTTCGGGGCAGGGTGAGCCCGGGAAATCGGGCAATTCCCGACCGGCGGTGAAAGGCCGCGAGTCCCTGCGGGGATTGAGCCGGTGAAATTCCGGCGCCGACGGTAAAGTCCGGATGAGAGAAGGAACGAGGTTTTTTTCCGCCCCGGGGCATAGCTTCGGGGTTTTTTGTCGGATCGGGAAAACGCTGAGGGAAGTCGGGACCGTGCCGGAAGAAAAATTCAATTCCACTGAAGAGATCATCGAGGATTTACGCCGGGGGAAGATGGTCGTCATTACCGACGACGAGCGGCGGGAGAACGAGGGCGACCTGGTCCTGTCCGCCGAGAAGGTTACGGCGGAAGCGGTCAATTTCATGATCACACACGGCAAGGGGCTCGTCTGCGTTCCCATGCTCTCCGAGGATCTGGAACGGTTCGGGTTGCAGCAGATGGTGAGCAATAACCGCGATACCTTCTGCACCGCCTTCACCGTATCCGTCGACGCCCGCCGGGACATCACCACCGGAATCTCCGCTTCCGACCGGGCGAAGACGATCGCGATCCTGGCCGATCCCTCGACCGGTCGGGAAGACATAGTCACTCCCGGCCATGTTTTTCCCCTTAAAGCCCGCGAAGGGGGGGTTCTGGTCCGCGCCGGCCATACCGAAGCTTCGGTCGACCTGGCCCGGCTGAGCGGGCAGCGTCCGGCGGCCGTCATCTGCGAGATCATCAATTCCGACGGGAGCATGGCCCGTCTGCCGCAGCTCAGGGAGTTCTGCCGGGAATTCGATCTCAAGATGGGCTCGATCTCGGACCTCATCGAATACCGCCGCCGCCGGGATCGTCTGGTCTATCCGACCGCGTCCACACGCCTGCCCACGCCGTGGGGGGAATTCGACCTGAAACTGTACCGGTCGACCTTGGACAACCGGGCCCTGTTGGCTTTGGTCATGGGCGATGTCGACGGCAGGGAGAATATCCTGGTAAGAGTCCACTCCAGCTGCCTCACCGGAGATATTTTTCTCTCTCGCCGCTGCGATTGCGGCCAGCAGCTGCATGAAGCCATGAGGCGTATCGCCGAGGAAGGCCGGGGCGTCCTTCTCTATCTGGAGCAGGAGGGCAGAGGAATCGGCCTGGAGAGCAAGATCAAAGCTTACTGCCTGCAGGATCGGGGCCTGGATACGATCGAGGCCAACGAAGAACTGGGGTATGAAGCCGACCTCCGCGAATACGGGCTGGGGGCGCAGGTACTGAAGGATCTGGGGCTTTCGTCGATCCGGCTGCTGACCAACAATCCCCGCAAGGTGGTCGGCCTCAAGGGGTACGGTCTCGATATCGCCGAGACGGTTCCGATCCGGATCGATCCCAACCCCCACAACCGGCGTTATCTGGAAACCAAGAAAAACAGGATGGATCACGTACTTTGAAGGCGGCCGGAATCGACCGATCCGCCGCCGGGGAAAAGCTGGCACCAGGGAGGAATCCATGAAAATTTTTGAAGGCAAGCTGTCGGCGCAGGGGATCCGTATCGGTATCGTCGTCAGCCGTTTCAACGAGATTTTTACCTCGAAACTGTTGGCCGGCGCGCTCGACTGCCTGTCCCGTCACGGCGGAGAAGAGGAAGCGGTGGAGGTTGCCTGGGTCCCGGGGGCATGGGAAATCCCGATGGCCGCGAAAAAGATGGCCGACTCCGAACGTTACGACGCCGTTATCTGTCTGGGGGCGGTGATCAGAGGAGACACTCCTCATTGGGAGTATATCAGCAGCGAAGTAACCAAAGGCGTGGCCCAAGCCGGGCTTCAGAGCGGGGTGCCGGTATGTTATGGGATCATCACCCCCGATACCCTGGAACAGGCGATCGAACGGTCGGGTTCCAAGGCCGGGAATAAAGGTTTCGCCGCGGCTCAGGCCGCCATCGAAATGGTGAACCTCTACCGGGAACTTTCCTGAAGAGCGATGGGTTCTCGGCGACAAGCCCGCGAGCAGGCGCTCCAGATTCTGTACGGCCACGCCGTGAACCCGGGCGAGCTCCGGAAAGCGATCGACGATTATTTCGCATCGGTTCCAAGAGACGAGGAAAGCCGCCGGTATGCGGAACGGCTGGTTCTGGGGGTCGAAGAGCATCGGGACGAGATAGACGGCCGCCTTCGGGGGATCGTTAAAAACTGGTCGTTGGGCCGAATCGGTCTGGTCGACCTGTCCATTCTCCGTCTCGCCATCTTCGAAATGACGTACGAGCGGGAAGTCCCTTCGCCGGTGGCCATCAACGAAGCGATCGAGATCGCCAAGAGGTACGGGTCCGAGCAGTCCAGCCGGTTCATCAACGGCGTTCTCGATAAGGCGCGGGCCGAGGCGGCGGATGAAGCCGATTGATCTTCATCTGCATACCACCGCCTCCGACGGCGCTTTTACGGTGGAGGAAGTGCTTACGGCGGCCCGGGACAAGGGTTTGGCCGCCATATCCATCACCGACCACGATTCGGTCTCCTCGGTTCCCGAAGAGATTCGCAGAAGTTCCGCGTTCGGGTTGGAAGCGGTGCCGGGGATGGAACTCTCGATCGAATGCGACGGTTTCGAAATCCATCTGCTCGGGTATTTATTCGATTACCGGGATGCGGAACTGCTGGAGCGGCTTTCCGGTTTTCAGGAGGCCCGGCGGGAGCGGGCCGAGCTGATGCTGGCCAAGCTCGAAGGGATGGGCATTACCCTGGAGCTGGAGAAATATTTCCCCGGGGTAAGCGACGGTTCGATCGGCCGGCTTCATATCGGACGGGCCATGTACTTGAGCGGTTACGTCTCTTCCGTGCAGGAAGCGTTTTCCCGTTATATCGGAAATCAGGGGCCCGTGTATGTGCCCAAGCTGACATTCAGCCTTCCCGAAGCCATCGGCATCATCAGGAAGCTGGGCGGGGTCGCGGTCTTGGCCCACCCGGGGCAGCTGCGCAAGGACGATTTGATCCCCGAGATGGTCTCGATGGGGCTTCAGGGTCTGGAAGCCTATTACCCGAGCCACAGTCTATTCGAAACCAATCACTATATCGAGCTGGCCAGGTACTATGGCCTGATCGTCACCGGGGGTTCGGATTGTCACGGTCCCAATAAAAGCCGGATACTCATGGGAGAGGTCGTGGTTCCCTACGAGGTCCTGGACGAATTGCGGGAGCTGGTCGGGAAATGAGCGGAATCGCTTCGGGCTTGGGCAAGTCCAGGGGGGCGATCCGAAGCCGTATGGAGCGCTGGTTTCGCCGGGCCGGAACCATTTCCGATGAATTCTGGGAGGATTGGGAGGGGGCGCTTATTCAAGTGGATGTCGGCGTCGAAACTTCCCTGGAGCTGGTCGCCCGGGTGCGGGAGCGGGCGTCCCGGGAAAAAAATTTTGATCCCGGGCGTATCCGCGAAATGATCCGGGAAGAGTTGGCCGCCCTGTTTCCCCCGGTCCCGGCCGCGGCCGGCGACGCCTCCGCTCCCCCCCGGGTAACGGTCCTCTGGGGAGTGAACGGCTCGGGAAAAACCACGACGGCGGCGAAATTGGCCGGCCGCTGCCAGGCGGCGGGAGAGAAGGTTCTGTTGGCCGCGGCGGACACTTTCCGCGCCGCCGCCATCGATCAGTTGGAGATCTGGGCCCGGAGGCTGGGGGTGGAGATCGTCAGTCAGGAATCCGGTTCCGATCCCGCGGCGGTGGCTTTCGACGCCTGCCGTGCCGCCCGGGCGCGGGGGTACGACCGGGTGATTGTGGATACGGCGGGGAGACTCCATACCCGGGACGATCTGATGGGACAAGTGGGCAAGCTGGTTCGCTCGATCGAGAAAGCGGTTCCGGGGTCCCCCCGGGAGATGCTGCTGGTCGTGGACGCGACCGTGGGGCAGAACGGACTGGCCCAGGCGGAGAAATTCATGGAATCGGTCAAGCTCGACGGGGTCGTCCTCACCAAGCTGGACGGCACCGCCCGCGGCGGCATAGCGGCGGCGATCGGCTCTCGGTTCAAAATCCCCATCGTCATGGTCGGGGTGGGGGAAGGGCCGGAAGATTTGGCCGGGTTCGACGCCGCGGAATTTTCCCGGGCTCTTCTGACCGCTCCCGAAACCGTCGGGAGCTGAGGGGCCTCGCCGTCGCGTCGGAAAACTCCCCGAACCGGGGGATAACGGTTCGGGATGGGAAATGCGAAATGAACCGCGACGAATTTTACATGAAGCAGGCTCTGGGGCTGGCCCGCCGCGGCGGCGACAGGGTGCGCCCCAACCCCAAAGTGGGGGCGGTGCTGGTCAAAGGGGGCAAGGTCGTCGCCGCCGGCTACCACTCCCGTTACGGCGGGCCTCATGCCGAAGCCCGGGTGTTGAGCCGGGCCGGGAGCCGGGCCCGGGGAGCGACGCTCTACGTGACGCTGGAGCCCTGCAGCACGTTCGGGAAAACTCCCCCCTGCACCGCGGCCATTCTCGCCCATGGCGTCCGGCGGGTGGTGGTCGGCGCCGTCGACGCCAATCCCCGGCATCGGGGGAGAGGCTTGAACCTGCTGCGCCGGTCCGGGGTAGAAGTCGTCACCGGAGTATGCCGGGAAGAATGTTCGCTGTTGAACCGGGATTTTTCGGTGTGGATCGCGCAAGAGAGACCCTACGGCATGCTCAAGCTGGCGCTTTCCCTGGACGGCAAGATCGCCACTAAGACCGGAAATTCGAAATGGATCAGCTCCGCCGCCAGCCGCCGGATCGTCCATCGCCTGCGCTCGTCGGCGGACGCGGTCATGGTCGGGATCGGGACGGTGGACGCGGACGACCCCTCTCTGAGCGCGCGCATGGGCTACGCCAATCCCGGGCTGAAAAAGGTGGTGATCGACCCCGGCGCCCGCCTCTCGCCCCGTGCCCGGCTCTTTGCCCGATCCGCCGGAGTGGTGGTGGCGGTCGGCTCCGGCGCCCCGGCGGCCCGGGTCAAAAGATTGGAAAAGGCCGGCGCCGTGGTCGTCGTTCTGCCCGGCACCGGGAGCGAATTGGATCTGCGGATGTTGGGCAAATACCTGTTCCGGGAGAAAATAGTGCGGCTTCTGGTCGAAGGCGGGGGAATCACCGCGGCCCGCTGCCTCGAACAGGGCTTGTTGGACGAAGTGCATTTTTTCTTCGCCCCCATTCTGGTGGGCGGCCGCGGCGCCGTCTCTTCCCTGGCCGGCACCGGCGCGGCGACGATCGCCGACGCCGTATCCGTGAGCCGGCTGGAACTGTCGCGTCCGGGCGGCGACATTTACGTCAGAGGGTTGCTGGAGCCCGGTAAAAGAAGAAAAGGATGAAACAACCGCTGCAATGGACGGCGCTCCTCGGCGTTTGGGCGACGCCTTTCCCGATTATCGCTTGTCCTTTTGCGCTTTGTTTTCGATCGGTATAGTCAATAAGCGGAGGTTTCCTCCGACGACGGGAACCTGGAAATATCGAGAGAAAAGGTGACGCCATTGTATTGAATATAAAGGATGATCAGACATGTTCACCGGGATAATCAGGGAAATAGGTAAGGTTCGATTCCTGGAAGAGAGGGGCGGGGCCGGGGTTCTCGGTCTGGAGGCGGCCGTTCTGGCTTCGGGGGTCGGGGTGGGGGACAGCCTGGCGGTCGACGGGGTCTGCCTGACGGTCAGAGGCCTGGGAGGAAGGTCGGCGGAAATGGACGTTTCCCCGGAAACGTTGGCCCGCACGACCTTGGGGGCTCTGCGGTCCGGGGCCGCGGTCAACCTGGAACCGGCGTTGATAGTGGGTGATCGCCTCGACGGCCACCTGGTCACCGGCCATGTCGACTGCACCGGGCGGATAATCGATCTGCGTCCGGAGGCCGGGGGGGTGCTGCTCAAGATCGAGGTCCCTTCCAGTCACGTCCGTTACCTGGCGGTGAAGGGATCGGTCGCGGTCGACGGAATCAGCCTGACCGTAGCCGCTATCGAGGGCTCCTCGGCGGTGGTTCACGTAGTCCCGTTCACCAGGGATTCGACCAACCTCCGCCTCCGCCGCAGTGGCGACCTGGTCAACATCGAAACCGATCTGATCGCAAAGTACGTCGAACGGTTGTTGCCGGGGAACGGGGGGCGAGGGCTGACCTGGGACCAGGCGGAGCTGTTGAGGTAGGGTTTGACTCGGTCGAGTCCCAACGGCGGGGGGGGCGTCAGGCCCTGGTTCGCATTTTTCCTCGGCATCTCCGTTCTCCTTCACGGGGCGGTGGTGCTCATTTCCGGGAGAAGTCCGGGTTCCACGGCTGCCGCCAGTGCTTCGGAAACGATTTTCTGCAGACTCTACGAGCCGGAAGTGCTTTTCCCGGATCATCATGGGGAGCCCGCCCCGGCGGTGGCCGAACAGCCGCCGCCCCTTGAACCGGCGGCGGAAAAACGGCTAGCGGATCCGGCCGTTATCGCCCCGCTGCCGGAACCGGACGCCCCGACCCCGGACCCGCGGTTTGTTCTTCCCGCGCCTACTCCCGATGCCGCCGCGGCCCGGGAAGCCTACACCCGGCGGTTATGGGAACTGATCTTCCAGTGCCGGAGGTATCCCGCCGCTCTGGCCGGTTCGGAGATGAAGGGAGAAGTTATCGTTATTTTTACCTTGCGCCGGAACGGCGAACTGGCGGAAGCGGTTATCCCCCGGGGCGGCGGCTCGGCGGTTCCCGAATTCAACCGCGAGGCGCTGAGGGCGGTCCGGGAAGCCGGAGACAACTTTCCCCCCTTCCCGCCGGAGATCAAGGAGAAGGAACTCTGTTTCCAGCTTCCGATCGTCTTCTCTTTGTCTTCCGAAGATCCCCGGTGAGGAAAAAGCGGCTTGACGGTTCCCCGGGGCCGTTATAGAGTTCACAGCCTGGAAACAACCTCAACTATCGAACCCAAAGGGGTGATGCAGTCGTGCCCAAGGTCGTGCTCAAACCGAACGAATCAGTGGATAAGGCCCTTCGCCGTCTCAAGAAAAAGATGGATAAGGAGGGTATTATCAAGAGCATCAAAAAGCACCGGCATTACGAGAAACCCAGCGAGCGCCGTCGGCGGATCAGAAAAGCCCGCCGCTAAACCCCGAGGTTTCGACAGCACCCGGCAACATCGGCGATCCGGCCCCGGCAGGGGCCGGATCGTTTTTTGCGGGACGAGAAGACGATGGCGAAACCCTTGTCCATTTCGACCGTTTGGAATTCGTGGCGGCACCCCGGGGCCCGGTCCATGGTCGCCGAGCTCGCCGGCCTCGGTTTTGAAAGAATCGAGCTGAACGCGTTCATGCCTTCCCGGATGGTCGAGGAAGTCCACGACATGGTCCGCGAGGGAGCGGTCGAAGTTTCCAGCCTGCACAATTACTGCCCGGCACCGCCGTTGCGCCGCCGCGAGGAGCCCCCGTCGCTTTCGGCTCCGGCGGAAAGGGAACGGGCCTGGGCGGTGCGCAACACCCTCAACACCATCGACCGGGCCCGGGAACTGGGCGCTTCGGCCGTGGTCCTTCACCTGGGAGCCGTGCCCCCCTCCCGCTCCGCCCGCGATCTCTACGCCTGGATCGACGCCGGGGGCGGAGGGACGCCGCGTTACCTGCGGAAAAAAGAGAAAATACTCCTCGCCCGGGAAAAAAGGAAATCTCCGTATCTGCGGGCCGTTCGAAAAAGTCTCGAGGAACTGGTTCCCGCGGCCCGTTCCGCCGGGGTCAGGCTGGGAATGGAAACCCGGTATTTTCCCTGGGAGATCCCCAATCTGGACGAAATCGAGGAACTCTGGGACGGGTTGGATTCCCGGGCGCTGGGCTATTGGCACGACGTCGGGCATGCCGCCGTCCGGGAGAACGCGGGCTTGGAGAGAGCCTTATCCTACCTGGAACGATACGGTTCCCGACTGGTCGGGCTGCATATCCATGACGTCGAGGGAACCGCCGACCACCGCGTTCCCGGTTCGGGGTCCGTAGATTTCGCCGTCCTGCGCTCCGCCGTCGGGCAGGAGGGAGTCGTTCCCGTCATCGAAGTTCATCCCCGAGAAACCGCGGCCGGCATAGCCGGCGCCAGGGAGATGCTCTCGGCCTGATTCGGAGTATCAGTGGTGGTTGGCGGAAGTTGCCGCCCAGGCCGCCAGGCCGACGGCGCCACCCAGGATCAGGAACACGATCGCCAGTTCCGAGGAAACGTCCTGATCGGGGTATTGCACCCCGCTTCCGGCAAGGACGGGGAAACGGGGGAGTCCGGCCGCGGCCGGAACGTCCCGGCCCGAGGATTCCCGGGAAGCCGTCATGCCTCCCCGGCTCACCCCGGGCACCAGGATCAGGAACAAAGACAGATACAGGACCAAGGCTCTCGGTCCCAACAGCAGTTTCCGGCTCAAGCTCACTCGCTTCCTATCCCCGTGCGATTTTTTTGAATTATAGCCGACAGCGCTTCCAGGTCAAGGTCAGTCTTGCGACCGCTTGGCTATACCGATGGTGGCGTGTCCGGCCACCCACTGTACCCAGGGGTTGTAGGAATGCCAGTACATCGCCCTCTCGGCGATGATCTCGGGATAGCCGGGCAGCGATTCCACCTTGGTCGAGATGGCGGGGGAAGAGATGATTTTATTGACGTAGATGGTCTTGCGCGAGAGCGGGTCGATCGTTTCGTAATACTCGTAGGGGGGGTCGCTCTCGAAATAGAAAGTGACCTTGACCTGGGACGCATGGTCCGGGTCGGGGTTGGCGACGAGCACGTACTCGTCGAACCCCTGGGTGGCTCCTTCGGGCAGGTACCAGACCGGCGAAGTATAGAGCGCCCCGATGGTGTTGTGGGCCGCGCCCCAGGCCTGCGGGGTGAACGGCTTCCAGTACATGGCCCGTTCCACCGTGATGTAGGTCGCGGGATGAGGCGACGGAGCCGGGGCGAGCCGGGGCCGGGAATCGACGATGGCGGAGATGTGGGGTTCGGTCCAGCCGACTTCCTTGTTCACGTAGACGGTGTAACGGGTATGGGGCGGGACCACGTGTTCGAACTCCTTGAGGACGCCGTCGCGGTCGAGGAGAGTGATCTTGAGGTCGGCGTCCTGAACCTGGGAGGGGTTGGTGATGAGAATGTACTCGTCGAAGGTACGGGTGGACCCCTCGGCGATGAACCAGTTGGTCGAACGTTCGTTGGTTCCGATCGAACAGTGGCCGCCGACCCACTCCACGTTGCTCCCGTCGTAGCCGGGCCCGTCGAAGTACATGGTCCGGTCGGCCGAGACCCCGACCCCGTTGAGGGATTCGACCAGGGTCGAAACATGGGGCTGAATCCCGACCACGTCGTTGACGTGGATGCTCCAGTTGGTCTCGGGGGGCATTTCCTTGTAGCGGGTCCACGAGTCGCCTTCCTGGTTGACGAAGGTGACCCGGACGTTGGATGTGAACCCGGTCAGGTCACCGACCTTGCCGGGGTTGACGATATGGATGTACTCGTCGAAGGCGTGGGTGGCCCCTTCGGGCAGGGACCAGGTCGAGGCGGCGGCATGGCTGCCGATGCTGTTGTGGCCGCCGCCCCATTCGATGCCGCCGGCGTTCCAATACATGGAACGGTCGACCAGGATGATGCGGTCGGTCTGGTCGTAGATCAGCAGCGAGACCGAGGGGTTGTTCTCCCCCCGGGTTCCCGCCACCAGGGTGGCCAGGTCGAAGGTGAAGCGGCTCTCGGCGGGGACGATGTCGTTGCGACGGACGATGGGGCCCAGTTCGTCCACGGCCGTGATTTCGATGGGCGCGTCCCCCCCGGTGGGGTTGGTGACCGAGATGTATTCGTCGAAGTCGTAGCCGTTGATTCGGGTCCCTCCCGCCGCCAGGAACCAGTAGGCGAACGAAGGGGTGGGGGTGACGGAAGGAGTCACGGTGGGCGATGGGGTGACGGTGGGGGTGGGAGTGGGAGTGGCGGGCCAGGCGGGTTCCAGGTACTGCGTACGGAGGCCGTGGTAGGTCCATTCGCTCCACCAGGTTTCATAGGGCTCGTTCCCGTAGGACCATTGGGCGATGTACCAGGTGTTGTTGGGCATGTCGGCGGTCGTATCCTGCCAGGTGTCGGAAGACCAGCCGATGGCGTAGTAGGTGTCGGGGGTGTGGAGGAAGAGGTAGCTGTTCCAGCGGGGGTCCCGGTACCGGAAATCGGGGATATCGGGAGGCTCGGGAGTGGGAGTGGGGAAGAGAGGCGGCGTCGGCGTCTTGTAGCCGAGGGGAGTGGGGGTGGCGGTGCCCATGTAGGGAGTCGGCTCGGGCGTGATCGGGCTGGGGGGAATGGGAGTGGGAGTGGTCCAGAGGGCGTCGAGGTATTGGGTCGCGGTCTCGTGGTAGGTCCATTGGCTCCACCAGACGTCGCCGTCTTTCTCCCATTGGGCGATATACCAGGTGTGGTCCGGCTTGTCGTAGATCTCCCTCCAGGTATCGGCGGCCCAGCCGATCAGGTAGTAAGTCTGGGGGGTGTGGAGGATGAGGTAGCCCTCGCGGATGCGGTCGCGGTACCAGAAATCGATCGGCGTCGGTCCCGGAGTGGGAGTGGGAAACTCGGGTGTGGGCGAGGGCGGCGGGGTCTTGTAGCCGTAAGGCGTGGGGGTGGGAGTGGCGGGAGTAGGAATGGGCGGCGTCAGGGGGGGCGGCGTCATCGGCGTAGGGGTGGGGGTGACGGAAGGTGTGAGGGAGGGAGTGGGAGAAGGCGTGGCCGAGGGCGTGGGAGTGACGGTGGGGGTGGGAGTGACGGTGGGGCTGGGAGTGGGAGAAGGAAGGGCCTGGGCCTCGTGCGCCCCGATGTTGAACGATTCCTGCGGGATCTTGTAGACGGGCGGCCCGGGGACGATCGGCCCCAGGCAGGCGGTCTGCGGCCGGGTCCATCCGTCCATATCGTAACCGCCGGCATAGCGGTAGGCCCCGGCGCAGATCATGGGGGACGTCCAGTGGATGTGGTAGTTGCCCGTCACCGGGCTTGCGAAGAGGGGGTTGAGGGAGAGGTTACCGTTGACCCCGTCGTAGTCCCCGTCCTCGATGTCGCAGTTGCGGACCATGTCGGTCTGGGTTCCGAAAAGATCGTCGTCGTTGTCCCAGAGGATGTCGTTGGAGAGAAGGGTGCCCGGTTCGGGGGAATCGAGGTAGACGGCCGCGCCCCCGCCGTTGTCGGCGATGGTGCAGCCCACCATCCGGGGGGCGGAACCGTTTCCGGCATAGAGCGCGGCGCCGACTCCCCCGGTAGCCAGGTTTCCGGCGATCACGCAGTTGGAGATGTAGGGGGAGGAATTGAGGCAGAGGATGGCGGCGCCGGAGGTGCCGTCGATTTCGGCGTTGGTGATGGTGAATCCGTCGAGGAGCGCGGCCGAAATCCCGCTGAAGATGATTCCCCGGCCGCCGGAGGCGTCGATGACGGTATCGGCGGCGTATTCGCCCAGGAGGGCGATATCCTGTTTCATGGCGATGGAGGTTTCGGCGTAGAAGCCGGCCCGGACCAGGATCGAGAGGGGCCCGACGTTGTCGGCCAGGGCGGCGCGGATGGTGTTGTAGTCGCAGTCGACCCCGACGGTTCCGTCGTCGTCGACGACGACTACCGGCGGAGAGGCCGGATCGCGGGGATCGGTTCCGAAGAGGTATTCGACCAGGTTGTAAATCCGGTCGTCGTCGGGGTCGCCGGCCGAGCCGTTGACCAGGTAGTAATAGCCGTCGTCGGCCGGATCGAAAAGGTTGCCCCACTCCCATCCGTCGGGGATGTCGTCGGCGTCCGAGTCGGGGTCGAGCAGGTTGGGGATGCCGTCGCCGTCCCAGTCGTAGGACCAGTCGGTGACGGCGCCGTCGGGGAAGGCGGTGTTGTGGGCGTCGTTCCAGAAGTCGACCTCGTCCCCGTCTTCGATGCCGTCCCCGTCGGTGTCGACGGCGGCGGGGTCGGTTCCGTAGTAATAGACTTCGGCTCCGTCGGAGAGGCGGTCCCAATCGCTGTCCCAGTCGAGGATGTTGACCAGGAGGTCGCCGTTGTCGTCGCTGTCCCAGCGCTGCGGGTTGTTGGGGTTGGCGGGCCAGTCGACGTCGTGGACGGCGTCCCAGTAGGTCACCTCGTCGGAATCGGTCAGCCCGTCGAAATCGGTATCGGGGTTGGTAGGATCGGTCAGGTAGTAGTATTCCTGGTAGTTGGTCAATCCATCGGGTTCGACGTCGAGGTCGGGGTCCTGGCCGGTGGCGGAGAACCACTCGATTTCCCACCAGTCGGCCAGGGTGTTGTAGTCGACGTCGAGGTACTCGTCGGCGCCGATGTCGCAGTAGTAATACCCTTCGATCCCCGATCCGGTTTCGGGCATGGAGAGGTAATTCCACCGGCCCTCTCCCTCGAAATCGAGGAGCATCGCCTTCCAGCTGTTACCGGAGTTGATGCAGGGGTTGGTCTCCCCGTAGAAGGAAGCCAGGTGGAGATGGTTGCTGTAATAATGGCGGAAGCCGGGTTCGGAGGAGATGTTGCCGTTGAAACCATCGAGGTCTCCGTCTTCGATATTGCAGCCGAAGAGAATGGAGAGAAGCTGGCCCGGGGTGATCGAAGACGGGCCGATATCGTCTCCGTTGCCCCAGAGGATGCAGTCGTAGATCCGCGGGCTTCCGTCGGAAATATAGATTCCCCCGTAGCTGCCATAACCAGAGTTCTTGACGATGGTGCACCCGGAGATCAGCGGACGGGAGTCCGTTCCCAGGATGTACATCGCTCCGCCGCGGGAGACGCCGGTGGTGGCGTTGTCGTGGATGACGAGGCCGGTGAGGTACGGGGATGAGGACGAGATCCGGAAAGCGCCCCCGTGCTGGGAGTAGACGCAGTTGCGGATCTCGAACGATCCGATCCGGCAGATACCGCCGCCTTCGATATTGAAGCCGCGGCCTCCTCCCCCTCCTCCGTCCAGAATCGGGGGCAGCCCCGGGTTGTCGCCGAGAAGGGCGATCCCCGAACGGGTCAGCTCGATCTGGTTTTCGTAGTAGGTTCCCGGCGCCACCAGGATGCGGACGGGGAGATCGGTGGCGTCGGCCCAGGCCGCGGCCTGGGCGATGGTGGTCCAGGCGTCGGACCAGGAAGTGCCGTCGTCGGCGCCGGCGGCGTTAAGGTCGACGTACATGGTCAGGGGATCGCCGGGGTTGGTGGGGTCGGTCCCGAAATAGTATTCCTCGTAGTTGCTGAGCCGGTCCCCGTCGGGGTCTCCGACTCCGCCGTTATCAAGGTTGAACTGGCCGTAGTCGGCCGGGTCCAGGGCGTAATAGACTTCCCAGCCGTCGGGGCAGCCGTCTCCGTCGGCGTCGGGGTCGAGGAGGTTGACCAGTCCGTCGCCGCCGCCGTAGTCGATATCGTCGCTCCAGGAAGCCCAGGATTCGTTGTCCCAGTAGTAAACTTCCGAGCCGTCGTTGAAGTTGGCGTGGAAGCTGTCGTCGTCGGTGTCCGGGTCGAGCGGGTCGCACGTTTTCGGAGAATAGGGGCGGTTGATGTAGTAATAAATTTCCCGCCCGTCCAGGAGCCCGTCGTTGTCGGTGTCGGGGTCGAGGGGATCGGTTCCGTAGTCGATCTCTTCCCCGTCGGTGAAGGTGTCGAAATCGGTGTCGGGGTTATTGGGATCGGTGTAGTAGTAATATTCCTCGATATTGACGAAATCGATGCCGGCGTAGCCGTCGTGGTCGGGATCGTCCAGGGCGCTCCATTCCAGGCTCCCGAAGTATCGGTATTCCCAGTAGTCGGGAAGGGTGTCCAGGTCGGTGTCGACGTATTCGTCGGCCCCGATGTCCCAATAGTTGTAGGGGCCGCCTCCCTCGTTGACGACCGCGGGATCGTCCCATCGGCCTTCGGCGTCGTAGTCCGAGGAAGGGATGTCTCCGCCGCTGTACCCCCGGTCGATGGAGCGGGAGGTGTAGAACCAGTGCGATATCAGGTGAAGGTCGTAGATGTAACCGTCGTCGGCCGGCCAGGCCAGCTTGTAGAAGTAGGGGTTTTCGCTGAGGCTGTTCGCGTCCTGGAGGCTGGCGACCTGCCAATCCCCCAGGGTGGAGCGGATGCCGTTCCAGTTGCCGACGGCCGCACCCCCGGTGGCGTAGAGGTTGTTCCAGTTGCTGGTGGTGGTGGGCTGGCTGCTTGCTCCGACCCCGACGCAGCTTTCCGCGCCGCCCACCGCCCAGAGGATGTTGTTGAGGAGAGCGTTCCGGGTGGCGCCGGCGAGGGAAATGCCGTACGTCCCGTTGTCGTAGGACGAGTTGTTGTAGACTTCGGACCGGTCGGCGCCGCTGAGCAGGATACCGCAGTACCCGTTGATGTAGCTGAAGGTGTTCTGTATCCGGGTATGATCCCCGGTGATTTCGAACCCGGCGCTCCCGTTGGCGTAAGCGCCGCAGCTGTTGACGGTGTTCTCGTTGCCACTGACGGTAAGGCCGCTCCCTCCCGCCTCGGTGAAATCGAGGCCCTGCACCAGGAAGTACGACCCCTGGATGTCGAGGAGGGTCGAGACGAGGCCGTCGCCGGAAATGACGGGCCGGCCGTTTTCTCCCTCGATGTGGATGGGGAGGTCGGCGGTCCCGGTGAAGGTTCCCCAGGCGGTGATGGGAGCGGTCACGTTGGAGAAATCCCCGCCGGCGTCGAGGTAGATCCGGTCCCCCGGTTCCAAGGCCTCGGTGTCGAGAACGTCGCGCAGTTCCTGGGTGTCGACGACGTGGAAGACGGCGGCGGTCTTGAACGCCCACCAGGAGCCGGGAACGTCGGTGTCGGCCCCGAACGCGCTTTCGTTGGGCAGGTCGGCCGCGTCCCGGGCCTTCACCTGCCAATAGTACCAGGTCCGGGTGTCGAGGCCGCTGAGGTTCCACGCGGGGGAGCTTAACCATCCGGAGTTCTGCAGGTCGGCCGTGGAGAACGACGGGTCCTTGTCGATGCGGAAATAGTAAGGGAGGGCGTGCAATCCGGAAAGCGCGTCCTGAGCGTTCAGCCCCGTCAGCGAGATGTCGGTATCGAGGCCCTGGGTGTTGTCGGGGGGCCAGAGACAGCCGACGTTGACGGGCGCGGTGTTGTCGACGATGAACCGGCCGCTGCTGCTGTTGACGGCCGCAGGATCGGCGTCGTCCGAGACCCTGATCTGATAGGTGGAGCCGTCGTCCGCCGCCGCCGTGTCCCAGGCGGGGTAGGTCAGGTCGCTCCAGGTCAGGCCGGCGGCGATGGAGATATAGGCGCTTCCGTCGGTGGTGTATTCCAGGCTGACGGTATCTCCGCCGCCCCAGCCGGGCCCGATCGGCAGCCAGGCCAGGTCGTGGGTTCCGCTCCATTTCTCGTTCCCTACCGCCCCTCCGTAGGGGGTGACCAGGTAGATGCTGTCGAGGGAAGAGCGCGAAGCCTGGGCGGAATCCCCATAAGCCCCCATATTGATCCGGGCGCCGTTGGGATCGGTTTCGGCGTCGTAGGGGTCGTAAGGGTTCCCGGCGTTGAGACAGGGGCTGTCGCCGGTGTCGGCCGACCAGGCGGCAAAATGATAGGAACCTTCGGTGCTGACGGGGTGGAAGTCGTCGTCCGCGCCGTTCAGGCCGCCCATGGTGCCGTCGACGCCGCTCGGATCGGCGAAGAGCGGATCGAGGCTGAGACTGTGTTGATCGCGGCTACAGGCAATTTGCCAGGAGGCCAGTGTCGTCGCCGCAGTGCCTTCCCAAGACCCCACTTGGGCGCCGGTTTCGGGGATAATGTCGTTGAAATCCAGGTTTCCGATTGTTGCGGAAATCACGTTAAATACGACGTTTCCGGTCCCTACCGCCCATAGAACATTATTAAAAGCTTGATCAACGGTACTCCCGGAAATCTGTAACTCCCTTAATGTATTCTGATAAGAAACGTTATTCCTGAATTCATCGGCGGAACAGGCCGATAAATAAATTCCATAATTTGAATTCAAGTAAGAAATATTCTTGGAGAATTCCAAGGTCGACCCGGAGATACTGAAACCTCTTTCGTCGTTGGAATAGGAAATGTTCTGTCTGACCGAAACGTCATCGGAATCCTGAAGCTGAACACCTCGACTGTTCCGGAATACGATGTTCCCGGTAAGCTCGGCTTCATCGCAACGCGTTACTCGAATTCCGCTATCTATGACGATCGTTGTCCAGAAACCGGGGTGATCGCGGATGATATTGTTGGATAAAGCGAGATTGGGGGAGTCTTCAATAATGATCCCGCTGGTTTGGTTATGGGAAAAGAGGTTGTCGGCTATATCTATATCGTAACCTCCGGTGACCTGTAGAGCCCTTCCCCGTGCAGAGGTACCGGCCATGGAATGACCGTTCCATGAGACGGTATTGTCGGCGAAGCGGATTCGGTATGCCCCGCTCATCAACGAACCGATATCGGCGCTGTTGGCAAGAACTAAGCTCTGGAGCGCAAGATGGTGACCTGAGATTAGCCTTAGACCGTTGGTTGCCGTTAAAAGCCCATCTATCAGGGAAGAATTTCTACTGCCGGCGAAAGATACCCAACCTGCGTCGGAACCGGAATCCCCGTCGTCGATCGTGACCGGTGCCGTAATCTGATACGTGCCGGTATCGACAAACACGGTATCGCCCGGTTCCAGGTTTTCGTCGAGAAGCCGGGAGAAGGTACGGAAGGGGAAAGCCGGGCTCTGGCCGCTGTAGGAATCGGAGCCCTGGTGGGTAGTGTAGATGTCGTTGGCGGTGCTGTTGTCGTTCAGGTACCAGTTGATTCCCGGAAGCGATCCCCCGCCGGAATAGGAGCGGCTTGCCTGCCAGGTATTTCCGTATGCTCCTAGGTTGATCTTGCCTCCGCGGGGAGCCGATTCGGAATAACTGGGCGATGCCGGGTCTCCGGCGTCGATGCCGGGTGAGGTGAAGGTGTCGGCGGTCCAGGCACCGGTGTGGTAGGAAGCCTCCTGGCTCTGCGGATGGTAATCGCCGCCGCCGACGAAAATGGGATCGTCGCTCAGGCTGCTCTGGTCCTGGAAGGAAACGGCGCGCCAGTCGGCCAGGGTGGAACGGTCGGAGCCGTCCCAGTAGCCGACCGCGGCCGAAGAGGTGGCGTAAAGGTTGTTGTACTCCGAGGAGAACCCGGCTTGGCTGGAACCGTCCACGGCGATACACCGGTTTCCAGCACCCTGGGCCCAGACGATGTTGTTGAGGAGATAGGCGTAAGGGGACGAACTCAGGGCGATCTCGTCTCCACCGTCGGCGTCGAGGGTCACGTTGACCAGGCGGGATTGCTCCGAGCCGTCCAGGACAATCCCCCCGGTTCCGTTCCCGTAGAGGAGCGAGTTGACCAGGGCATTGGCGTTGCCCGTGAACACGATCCCGCGGCCGGGGTTCGAATACGAACGGCAGAAATAAATTTCGTTATTGTTCCCCGATACCTCTAGGCCGCTGTCGGTGGCCCCGGTGAAGGAGACATTTTCCAGGACCACGAAATTTCCGGAGAGGAGGACGCAGCGGCCGATCAGGCCGCCGCCGTCGAGCACGGCCCCGGCACCGGTGGCGGCAATCCGAACAGGATAGTAAGAGTTCCCGCTCTGGTCGATTTCGATCTCCAGGGGGGCGGTTAGTGCGTAAAAGCCGGCGTTGAGGTAAACCGTGTCTCCGGGAGCGAGATCGCGGTTGTCCAGGATCCAGCGCAGGCCGTTAGTGACCGAGTTGATGTTGGTGGCGGTATAGACCGCGCTGGTCGAGAAGGAACTATAGCCGGCGATATCTGGAACCGGGCCGCAGAATCCGGACTCGTTTTCGAGCTTGTCCCGGGCCTTCACTCTCCAATAGTAAACGGTTCCGGAGGAGAGGTCGGGGTGCCAGGCGTTCAGCGAACGCCACCCCGAGGAGACGGGAGCGGTAAACGCCGGGTCGGTATCGACCTGAAAATAGTAGGCCGCGCTGTTCAGGCCCACCAGGGCGTCCCGGGCGCAATAGGCTTCCAGCGGGGTATAGACGGGCAGGCTCCCGGTTCCGTTTTCGGGGAGATAGCTTCCGACATCGATCGGAGCGGAGTTGTCGATGGTGAAAAGACCGCTGGTCGAGGTCAGCTCTCCGAAGGAAGTGATGCGAACTTGATAGGTGTTTCCATCATCGACCAGGGTGGTGTCCCAATCGGGAAATTGTTGCGATGGATATTCCAGGTCGGAGAGCAGAGTAAAAGTAGTGCCGTCCGTGGAATATTCGAGTTTCAGATTGTCTCCGGGGAGCCATTCCGTGGCCGGAACCGCCAGCCAGCGGATGGTGTGAATGCCATTCCATTCTTCCCCGCCTAGGGGTTCGACAAAAGCAAGGGTTTTAACATCCGCGAGAGATGCTTCGATTGTGCCCCCGTAGGCACCGACATTTGTTCTCTCACCATTGGGAAAAGGCTCAAGTGTGAAATCGGAACCCGCCGGTTGGAAGACGCGGCTCCCGGAGGGATGATTCCGCCAAAGTCCGGTTACATTGTTCAGCCGGTTACCGACTTTGCCGCTATAATAAACGATATCGCCGTCGATCTCGATGGTTGTCGTTGCATTTTGAAAATTGGTGGCATCAGTGAGGTCGATAAACGTTGCCCCGACGTTAAGTTCTCCGTCCAGATAAGAGTCGGCCAGATAGAGTTGGCCCGCGTTGAGGCAGGCGCTGGCTCCCGCGGTATCGGCCACCCAGCTTCCATCGGCAAGGTAACGCCCCACGGGGCTCTTGATGTGGAAATCTCCTGCGGAGGCATCGGCGAAGACCGGGTTGATGTTGAGGCTTGAGCCGTCCTGGCCGCTGGCCGCCTGCCAGTCAAAGAATGTTTTCCTGTCTCCCAACCACCGCCCGGCGTTGGCATTGTTCTCGATATAAAAACAGTTGAAATTCGATTCCAGATTCATCGAAGCCGGGTTGCCGACGACATAGATCCCATATTGATCGGTCCCGGTAGTCCAAAGAATATTGTTGTTCACGAGACTGTTTTTGGCGGCGGCGTCCAGGTAGAGTTGATAAAAATTTCGATAGAACGTATTTCCGGAACAAATGGTCCGCTCGCTGTTGGACGTAAGGCCTGACGCGGCGTTTTCGTAGATTAAATTATGTACGGCCTGAACCTCGGGGGTGTTGGAAATGAGTAAGCCCGTATTATAATTTTCATAAATGCTATTCTCGCTTACTTCGAAAAGTTCACTATTCACGAGAACTATCCCACGCCAATTTCGGTAAAGGATATTATCGGCTACGATTCCGCTGCCGTCGGAAATAATGATACCGTCATCATTGGTTCCGGAATGGTCATAACATTGGTTCCCGATAACGTTGATATGCCCTTGAGTCACGATACTCACGTAGATGGCGTCTTCATTGTTTGTAAAAATCCGGTTATTCTCGATTAAACCGTTCCCAACCAGACTGAGCAGATAGATCCCCTGCCCGTTGTTGTTATGGATAGTGTTCCCGGCGATATGTAAAGTTGCGGATTGGGTGAGGGTGGCGGCGTCGATTCCGTAAGTATTATTGTAACTGATCTCCGAGTCATTGATGTAAATACGTCCGCCGATGGCATTGTTGATATGGATTCCGCTTTGAAGGCTGCCCCGGATATCGCAACGGTTAAGAGCAATGTTGGTCGAGCCGGCAAGATGAATGCCGTTGGCGGAAGCATTGAAGCAGCGGAATGAATTGAGAACGATAAATTGTCGATTCGTTAGATAGAAACAGGAGGGAGCATTATTTTGAATGTACATTACCGATCCATTCGCGGACCCGTTCAGAATAACGGGAGCAAGGGCCGTCCCGGAGACGGGGATCCTGGTTTCGCTCAGCAAGGGGTAAACGCCGGTGTCGACATAAATTACGTCGCCGGCAGCAATGGTGTGATTGTTGAAAACCGTCTCCAGCGAATTTAAAGGCGAAGAAGAGGATAAGCCGTCATGAGCGGGCCACGGGAGTCCGGCGGTGGAACAATAGACATCCCATTGCGTTGATGAATCGTTAACGTAGTAGTTGGTTCCGCCTCCCGCCGAAGACCGGGATGCCTCGACGGTATTGCCGTAGGCTCCGAGATTGGTCCGGCCCCCGTTCGGGGAAGTTTCCAATAGGCAAGCAATGGCGGGGCTTCCGCAGTCCAGAACAGGCGAGGTTCCAGTATCGGCGCCCCAGGTCCCTCCATGATAAGAACCCTCGGTAGATTGGGGATGGTAATCTCCGCTCCCCACGAAAAGCGGGTCCGTGCCCAGGCTGGAGAAGTCGCCGAACGAGGCGTCCTGCCATTGGCCCAGGCCGGCGGCGGCCGTTCCCGCCCAGACCCCGAAGACGGCCGGGGCCGGGGCGTGGATGTCGTTGTAGTCCGAATCCCACCCGGGGGCGCTCTCCCCGTCCACCTGGATGGCGATCGCCCCCGCCCCCGCCGCAGTCAGGATGTTGTTGATCGCGGTGCAGTCGGTCGAGCCCATGGTGTGGACAGACCAGGCCGGGAAAATATCGGCGACGTAGAGTTGTCGGGTCCCATTATCGGCGCAGGTGTTGTTCTCGATCAGAGCATAGCGGGAAGCTCCCAAGAGAATGCCCTCGGCTCCGTTGGCGTAACTGAGCATATTGCGGATGACGGTATAATCCCCGGTGGCTTCGATTCCGGCCCCTCCGTTGCCGTAGGCCTCGCCGTCGGAAACCTGGTTATGGTCCCCGGTGATCAACAGACCGGCATCGGTAGCTCCGGTAAAGGCAAATCCAGCCACTTCGAACCAGTCTCCGGCGATTTCCAAAGCGTTTATCCCTCCTCCGGCGTCAAGTATGACCTTGCCCCCATCGGCGATAATCTTGACCTGAGCATCTTCGGAACCCCCGTCATCCGGATTCAAAACCAGGACATCCGAGAGCGAGTAGCTTCCGGCATCGACGTAGACGATATCGCCGGGGGCGATATCATAGTTGTCCAGGATCCAGCGCAGGCCCACGGTCTCGGATTCTATATCCAGTGCGTGATAAACGCCGATGGTTCGGAACCACCAGGACGTCCCCGGGGTGTCGACGTCGCCGCAGAACCCGGATTCGTTGGTGGGATCGGCCGCATCCCGGGCGTTGACCCGCCAGTAGTAGGTGGTGTTGGGCTGGAGCACGGGCAG
Organism: bacterium; assembly: GCA_035380285.1. Classification (NCBI taxonomy): domain Bacteria; species bacterium. The sequence continues at coordinate 57,376 of DAOSXE010000003.1, forward strand.
CCAGGTGCGATAACTCCTCCAACCTGAATTCTGAAGGCTGGGAGAGTCGAAGCCGGGGGTGACGTCGATCTGGAAATAGTAGGGCTGGCCGGCCAATCCGGCTGGCGAGTCTCCGGCCCCGAGCGCAGTTAAAGGAGTGGAAAGGGATTCTCTAATCGAATCCAGAGGAGGAAGGCTGCATCCGACATTATGGGGCGGAGTATTGTCCACGGTGAAGAGCCCGCTCAGGTCCTCGGCAAAATGGCTTGGGCCCCCGTCGGCGCTGATCCGGATTTTATAGATGGCGCTGTCGGCGCCGGCGGAAAGGGTGTTCCAGGCCGCCAGGGGGCTGGTGATGTAGGGGATTCCGTCGGTGATCGAGTTATATGACGCACCGGCGTTTGAAGTGTATTCCAGGGTAACGGTATCGGCCGGGGACCAGGTATCGCCGTATGCCGACCAGGAGATGGGGTGGGAACGGGACCACTTTTCTCCTCCATAGGGGGATTCCAGGGAGAGGGTCTTGAGGCTGGACATCGACGCTTCCTGAGTATTTCCGTAGGCGCCGATATTGACCCGGCTCCCGTTGGGGGACGGTTCCAGGGAGTAGTCGTCGCCGGGGTTGCCCTTGTTCAGGCAGGGGCTGTCGACCCCGTAGCCGATCCAACGGCCGTCGGTGAAGGTCCCCTCGGAGGAGCGGAGGTGGAAGTCCCCCCCGGCGGGGTCGAGGAAGCGGGGATCGTCCTCGAAGCTGTGGCCGTCGCGGCGGGTGGCAAGCTGCCACTGTTCGAGGCCGGCCCTCCCCCCGGTCCAGTAGCCGAGTTCGGCGCCTCCGGAGATCTGGAAACAGTTGTAATCCGAGGAATATCCTTGGCCGCCGGGGGAACCGGAACGGTAATATAGGGCGTAATTGCCGCTTCCGTCGGCTCTAAAGACATTGTTGACCGAGTTTAAATTCGTGACCGTGGTATCTACATAGAGACTCCGCAAGCCGTTCAAGTACATGGTGTTGTTGGCTGTTTGCACGTTATTGGAACTGATGAACATAATGCCTGTATCGCTGTTTTCAAAGACCGTGTTATTAACGGCTGATCCGTCGTTGAATACGTTCAGAAAGATGCCGCGATAACAATTTGAAACCATATTGCCCTGCACGGTTCCAAACTTATCGGAATAGACATAGATTCCATAGCGTTGGTTGTAGCAGGTGTTTCCGGAAATATTCGTGGTGGTAACGCCGCTGGCGAAAATACCTGAGTAAGTTCCGGAGCCGGGGTCTCCGTTATCGTGGCAAATATTGTCGCTGATGCGATTTGTTCCGGGATTGGAAAAGACGTAGATGCCGCTGTTGTTGTTATTATGGCAGTAGTTATTCTCGATGATGACATCGGAACCGCTGATGACCCGGATGCCGTAATCGTTGTTGTTGTAGATGGTGTTGGAAGCCGCGACGGAATCCTCCGTGATCCTCTCCATGAATAAACCGGAAGAACTGCTTAAACTGACCACGCAGCCGGACACGAGGATATGATCTGATCGCGTCAGATAAATTCCATTGTTGAAACTGCCGATGATATTGCAATTTCGAACCACCAGGTTGTCGACCGCATTGCCGTAAATGCTATCGTCGGTGGCGTTGATGAAATCGATAGCTTCGACGGTCCAATAATACGTATTTCTCAGTCGCAGGCAGTTATTGACCGCATAACCGGCATCGATCAGGGTTCCGTCGGGAGACCCGATCAGAGTGATCGGATTGCCGGCGGCGCCGCTCACAGTAGGCTCGATCGGGGAGGTGAGGACGTAGCTTCCGGTATCGACCCGGACGACGTCGCCCGATTGGAGAGTGTAGTGAACCAGCACTTCCTGGACCGACTCCAGGGGAGAGGCGGGGGAGAGGCCGTTATGAACGGGCCAGGGCAGGCCGGTGGTGGTGCAGTAGTAGTCGAAGGCGTCGTCGCCGTCGTTGACGTAGAAATCGCGGCCGCCCGGGTTCCCGGGGGAGAGGGAGGCTTCCCGGGTGTTCCCGTAGCGGCCCAGGTTGGCCCGGCCCCCGTTGGGGGCGGGTTCGAGCCCGCAGGGAGTGTAGGGGCTCCCCGCGTTCAGGGCCGGGGAATCGTTCCCGTCAGGGAGCCAGGCACCTCCGTGGTACGATCCGCCCGTGCTCTGGGGGTGGTAGTCCCCGGTGCCGGCGAAGAGAGGGTTGCGGCTGGTCCCGTTGCCGTCCCCTCCCGAGGCCCCGGTCCAGTCCGCGAAGGAAACCGCGGTCTGCCCGTTCCAGCAGCCGACCGCTCCGCTCCCGGTGGCGTAGAGGTCGTTGTAGTCGGAAGCGAAAGCCAGCCGGCTGAGACCCCCGACCCGGACGGCCGCATCCGCCCCCTGTTCCCAGAGAATGTTGTTATAGATTTCGGCGGCGCTCGATCCTTCTCCGGGCGCGTCTTCCAGGAAGAGTTCAGAGGCCCCGTTGAGGGTGCAGGTGTTGTTGAAGACGGCGGTTTCGTAGGCCCCGTAGAGGTGGATCCCCGAGAGGGCGTTGTCGTGGACGAGCATGTTCTTGATGGTGTTGGATTCGCCCGCCACCTCGATCCCGTCGCCTCCGTTATAAAAGCTGCCGCCCAGAGAAAGGGAGTTCCCGTCCCCGCTGATGTAGACCCCGGAAGCGGTGGCCCCGCTGAAGGAGAACCACTGGACGTCGAAATAATCCCCGGTGATCCGCAGGCAGTTGGATTCGACCCCGCCGGCGTCGAGGACGACTTCCCCCCCGTAACCGGTGATGGTGACCGGCAGATCGGCCGTCCCCTCGTCCCCGGCGGAAAACTCCAGGGGGGCGCTGAGCCCGTAGTAGCCGGGGGTGACGAAGACCTTGTCGCCCGGGGCCAGGTCGATGTTGGCCAGGATCCAGCGCAGCCCCACGGTGGAGCTCTCGATGTCCTCGGCGTAGTAGTAGGAACGGGTGGAGAAGGTCGAATAGGTATCGGGGGCGTCGCTCTGGCCGTAAAAGGCGCTGACGTTGTTGGGGTCGGCCGAGTCCCGGGCCCGCACCCTCCAGTAGTAAGTTTTGTTGGGATCGACGGAAACTGTCCAGGCATTGTAAGCCTGCCAGCCGGAGCTGACGGGCGCGGGAAAGGTGTTGTTAGTATCGATTTCGAAGAAGTAGGGGGTGGCGTCGAGACCGGCGACGTTGTCAGTGGCGTTTTGGGCGACCAGACTGACCAAAAGTTCCTGGCCGAAGGCACCATCGGCGGGGGAAGAGGTACGGACGTTTTCCGGCGGGGAGTTATCGACCATAAAAATTCCCGAATGGGAATAGTCGGCACGGGGAATGGATCCTCCGTCTTGGCCGATGCGGACCCGGTAGCTGGCCCCGTCTCCGACCGATGCCGTAGTCCATTGAGGACCGGTTACCGGATTGTAATCGACTCCGGAAGTGAGGGTGAACCAGAATGTCGAATCGGTCGAATACTCGATTTCGACCGTATCTCCCGGGGCCCATCCGGAGCCGAAGGTTTCCCAGGCGATCTCGTGAGAGCCCGACCATTTTTCGGTAGCAGCCGGGCGTCCCAGCGGGGAGGTCAGGTCCAGCGAATTCGTGGAGGAAAGAGAAGCTTCTTCCGTATCGGCGTATTTGCCCATATTGACCCGGCTTCCATTGGGGGCGGTTTCTCGGGAATAGTCCCCGGAAGCCGGGTAGTAGACAGCTGTTCCGGTCTCATGGCTCCATGTCACCCCGGTGCATCCGGTCAGGGTGTTGCCGGATACGGTTTCGTACCAGGCCGTTTCGGTCCCGATTCGGATTGTTCCTCCGGCGGAAGAGAAACCGGAAGCGTCGGCGAGGGAAAGTTCGGCGGCGCCGGTCGCGGCGGCGGCGGAAAGCGTAGTGGCGGCAATTTCGGGTTGCCCCAAGTTCAGACAGGGGCTGCTCTCGGAGTATACCGTCCAAGCTCCGGCGGTCCAGGTCCCCTCCGTCGACTGCAGGTGGACATCCCCACCGGCCAGGTCCACTTCCAGCGCCCCTTGGCTGAGGCTGTGGCCGTCCTGCCCCATTCCCAAGACCCAGTTGCGGATATCGGAAAAATCGCCCACCCCGATAAGAATCCCGACCTGAGCGCCGTTACGGGGAACGATATCGTTGTAGTCGCTTCTTAAATTTTGAGCAAGCGACTCCTCGGTGTCGGAAAGACTGAAGCCGTAACCTCCTGACCCGGATGGGATTATAATATTATTCCTAATAGTTGCAAGGCCATTGAGGGCGGTTACCTGGAAACAGATGTCGCCATATAGAAAATTATTGATAGCCGCGATCCGTTCCGCGTTATCGATCCTGAGGTTGCGGTGGTTATTCTGCAGAAACGAATTCGTTACCGCGCTCGACGTACAGGAATAGAGGCGAATGCCGATGTAATCGTTGTTTTCGGCGAAGGCATTGTCGATTTCCAGTCCTTCTGAAGATGCGATATAAAAACCATGATAGTTTCCGGAAGCGGAGCAAGATAAAAAAGTGGAGTTGTCGCAATTATCCAGATAGAGGCCCTGGATGTTTTCTTCCGCCACGCCGTTGTCGTTGAAAGCGGAGTCGGATACCGTCAACGCATTGCAGTTAAGCGCGTAAAGACCGTGTCCGGCGTTGTGAGATGAAATCAGGTCGGTTATGTCCACGAAGTTGGCCGTATCGAGTTTGAAGCCTTCTTTCCCGGAGCCCGTGACCGAGATGTTATGAAGTTGAGAATAATGTCCTCGGTTGATCGAAAGTCCCTGCCCAGTACAACTCTGGAGGCTGAATGAGGAGAGATCCAAATATCGGGAGATGTAGGCGTTGAATCCCGGGGCGGAAGCCGGCAGTTTGGTTCCGATAAAAAGGCTGCCGTTGGGAGAGCCGGCTAGACCGAGGTAACCGCTGGAGGTGCCTTCGTCCGCCGAAGTCAGGCTGATCCCCGTCTGGAGAGTCCAGGTGCCGGTGTCGGTGAAGATGACGTCTCCGGGGCCCAGGTTATAGCCGTTGATAATGCTCTGTAGCGTATAACGGGGGGAAGCGGGGGAAAGGCCGCTGTTTCCGTCGCTGCCGGCGGCGGTGCAGTAAACGTCGAGGGCGGTGTCGGTGTCGTTGACGAAGTAGGCGGTCCCGGTCACGGGATTGGCGATGGTAAAATCGTAGCCGCTTTCGGCCGAGCCCCCGCCCCCGGCCGTCCAGGAGAGGCGCACCCGATAGGAAGAACCGTCGGCGAAGAGACTGGAGTGAAAACGGAAGATTTCCAGGTCGTAGGGGATGTTCATCGCCAGGAGGAAGTCGTAGGAACTCCCCCCGTTGTCGGAGAGTTCGATGGTCAGGACATCCCCGGGAGCCCACCCCGAGGTCCCCGCCGTCCAGGCGATATCTTCGGCCCCGCTCCAGGCCAGCCCGCTTTGGTTGGGCGCGGTCAGGGTCAGAGATTGGGCCGGAGCCGGGGCGGGGGCAAGGAAAACGAGGGCGGCGGCCAGGGTAGCCAGCAAAAACCTATTGTTCATCGTTCGGGAACCCCTTTCGAATCGCGGCAATAACGTGGCAATATCCCTAATCTTGGTTATTTAGTATATATCATATATTGGCGCGAAATCAACCATCGGCCCGATCTTCGGCCCGGTGAAAGCCTTAAACGCCATTACAACGGTTTTCTGGTATAGTGTTCATGGGGGAGTCCGTAATTGCATTTACAGGTCATTGACAGGGACCCGATGGGGACGAAGCATTCTCTTCGGCATAGAAACGTGTGTGGATTGCTTCGCTCCGCTCGCAATGACGGAGGAAAGGTGCCGTTACCAGTGATGGTCCGATGAACAAGTTCTTGCCTTACGATCGGGTGAAATAGCATGTTCAAGAAAACGCCCAGCGTAACCTGGCTGGACTCGCTGTCCGCCGAAATTTTCATCATGACGGCGGCGGTCTGTCTCGCAGTCGGGGTCTGGACGGCGTATTATCTCAATAATTTCGAGGGGCTGACCGTCATCGACGCCATGGACGCCGCCCAGGTCGCCCGCAACCTGGCCGAGGGCCGGGGCTTCGCCAGCGACTTCATCCGGCCGGCCACCCTTGGGCGGTTCCCGGGCCGGGAGGTCTATCCCGATCTGTATAACTCCCCGGCCTACCCTTGGCTGCTCTCGCTGTTTTTCCGCAAGTTCGGCCCCGAGAGCCAGGTCGTGACCGCCACCTCGTTGGTATGGTCCCTGGGGGCCTGCCTGCTGGCGGGAGGTTGGGTCTGGCGGCTCTGCGGCCTGGGTTGGGGGATAACGGCTTTTCTGGCCTGCGCTCTCAGTCCGGGGGTGCTGGAGGCCGCCTATGCCGGGGTGGGAATCGGCTTTCAGGCCGTGATCTGCCTCATTTTCTTTATCGCGATCGCCGGCCGCGGTCCCGGCCGCGCCGCGGTTTCCGGAGCGGTTTTCGGGATATTGGCCCTTTCCGAGTTCGACTTTATTTTTCTGCTCCCGTGCGCCGTCGGAATGTACGTTCTGTATTCCCCCGCCGGGCGGAGGAAAAAGGGGATGATTTTTCTGGGGGCGTTTTTCATGACGCTGTCGCCCTGGTTGATCCGCAACCTGGCGGTTGCCGGGAATCCGCTCGCCTCGCTGCGTTGGAGCGAGTTTTTTTCCTTCACCGGGGCCTGGCCGGGGAACCGGGTGTTCCGCGATATTTCCCTGAGCGCGTTCCCCGCGGGTTGGGTGGGAACGGTAACGGTCAAGGCAGCGGTTTTCCTGGGCTTGATCGGGCCTTACTGGCAGGTGCTGGGGTATACTCCGCTGTTTGCGGTTTTTCTGACGGCGGTGTTCCGGTCCGGATGGAGGCTGGCCTTCGCCGGGCGGATGCTGGGGGTCTTGGTCGTAACCGAGGTCATGGTCATCGTTCTCACCGACCCGAACACGGTGGGAGGGCTCATGGTCTTTCTCCCCGCCGCCGTGGTGCTTGCCCTGGCGTTTCTGCACGATTGTGCGGGGGAGAAATTTTCGGGAAGCGGGTGGAAACGGGCCGCCGCCTGGACTGCGCTCTTGTCGGTCTGCGCCTATCCGGGCGTGGTGACCGCTTTCTCGGGACCGCCGATTCGACGGTATTTCGAGTCGGTGATGGGACCCGAGGAGTATCGCCTGCTGGAAGAGGAAAACGGCCTGGATAAGATCCAGACCGTTCTCAAGCCGGACGAGCTGGTGGTATCCGATTCTCCATGGGCGGTGGCCTGGTTCGCCCGTCGGGCAGCCGTCTGGATCCCGTGGGAGATAGGTCAGCTTCGCGAAATCCGCGAAGGCACCCCCAGGGTCGATTTTATCCATCTCTCTCCGACGATCTACCGGTACCCCCCGGCGGAAAACCCGGCGCCCTGGGAGGATATTTATTCCAGCGGTCGGGTCCCGGCCTGGTTGGGGTTCGATCGGGGTCTGCTCCTCCCCGGGGAGAACATGCTGATCGGCAAGCGGGTCTTTGAACGTTTAAATCTGGAATAGATTATATATAATAATATTTATAAGCATAAAATAGTATAAGTCTAATAATCAGTCTATTGAAAAGCATAGAGCAGAGAGCATGGGGCATAGAGTAAGACCCACCGCCGGCCCACCCGAGGGTTCAGGGTTCGGGGTTCAGGAGGAACACAGCGCGGAGCGTAAAGCCCCCCCCCCCACCTGGATTCTTCAATGAGTCCACAGACCTGCCTGCCGGCAGGCAGGTTTCACAGATTAAGGAACTAAAATTACGCAGATGGAGTTTGCTTCCACTGTCCGCCGCTGAGCATCTTCAGGCCGTCTTCATATCTAAAAATCCTCTTGTGCCTCTTGTGCCTTTTGTGGCTAACCCTCTCCCCTTCATGGTAGGGAAAGCATAGGGCATAGGGCATGGAGCATAGAGGGGACAGGCCCCCTACCTTGCCCCCCAATTCAAAATCCTCTTGTGCCTTTTGTGGCTAACGCTCTCCGCTTCCCCTTCTGCACTTTCGTGCCTCTTGTGCCTTTTGTGGCTAACCCTCTCCCCGTTTCCCTCTTTTTTGATTCAGGGAGAAAAAGTCGGGGAGAAAGTGCCTTGACAATTGCCGACGGGGAAGGGTTTAATTCTCAAGTTAAGCGTAATCTGTCGAATTGAAATTTTCCCGAGCACGGAGCAATGAAGATGCATCTGGATAGATCAGCGATCGTCTACCTTCTTATACCGCTCTCACTCCTGCTGGCGCCCGCGGGGCCGGCCCAGGACCGGCTGGAGGCGGAGGAAGCGGCCTTGGCGCTTTCCGCCGAAGCCTCGGAAGCTCCGCCCGAAGCCGTCGTCGAAGTTCAGGTCGAAGAAGAAATATCGGTGCCGGTGCGGCCCGAGCTGAGGATCAGGTATTTTTACGGATTGGGCCTGGACGCTTTCGAGGCCCGGGATTACCGCCAAGCCGTCAACGCCTTCGAGGAAGTGGTCTTGATCGATCCCGGCTACCGCCGGGCGGATTACTACCGCCGCGAAGCCTGGGAACTTTTAGCGGCGGAAGAAGCCGGTGACTCGGGAACCGAAGAGATAATTCTTGATGACCTAAGGGCGGAGTTCGACCGTGGCGTCGAAGCCATGCGCGGGGCGGATTACCCGGCGGCGGTGGAGGCCTTCCAGAACGTGGTCCGGGTCGATCCCTCCAACCGCGAAGCCCGCAGGCTCCTGGGCGAAGCCCGGCTCCAGTTGGAGAAGAAGGATATGGAGGAAGAGGAAGCTCTGGCCGCGCAGCTGGCCCAGGAGGAAGCGGAACTGCGCCAGATGGCGGGAGAGGAAGAGGACCGGGCGCTCCGGGAAGCCTACGCCCAGGGTTTCGAGTATTTTCAGCGGGGGGACCTGGACCGGGCCGAGGAGAAGTTCGTCGAGGTCAACCGCCAGCGCCGGGATTACCGCCGGACCGGGATATTCCTCCGCCGGCTCGACCACGAGATTCAAAGAAGGACCGAAGAGGATTACCGCCTGGCGGAAAAGGACGTCGTTCAGCAGTACACCCTGGGCCCGGACGATGCCGTCAAGGTGGTGGTCCGCAACCACCCCGAGTTCAGTTTTTCGGCTAAGGTTGAGGAAGGGGGCGAGCTGATCATCCCTCTCACCAACGAAATCATCATGGCCGACGGGCTCACCCGGGACGAACTGGCCGAGGAGCTGCGCAGGCGTCTCACTTCCTACATCGACAACCCCTTCGTCAAGGTGTTCATCACCCTTTACGGGAGCAAGAAATTCTACGTGCTTCAACCTCAGGGTGGCGGGGCCGAGTACATCATGGATAAAGCCAATATGACCCTCTGGGACTGCATGTTCCGGGCCGGTATCCCTCAATTGAATCAATCGGCGATGCGGCGTATCCAGGTGATCACGCCTCATCGGACCCACCCCACCCACCGATGGATCAACGTCTACGCCATGCTCTACGAGGGGAAGATGCAGGACAATATCCGGATCGAGCCGGGAACGATCATCTACTATCCGATGCTGGTCATCGACAAGTTCTCGCAGATCGTGCTGAAGATCACCCAGCCCATTTCCGACCTGGCCAGCCTCGGCGATGCTTACGAAGATTGGGATCAATTCCGAAAGGACTATCTCCGCTGACGCCGGCTGAAGTTCCGGGAAATGGTTTGACGTATCGAAGAGGCATGCCGGCATGAAAGCACTTGAAACCAGCCGGGGTTCCCGGGGCTCTATGCCCTATGCTCTATGCCCTATGCTTTTTAAACCCTGAACCCTGTTTTCCCTATGGTCGAACCCATCACCATGACGATCCGGAGCACGGCCCGGAGCTATCTGGAGATCATCTTTCACCGCAAGATGCTCCTCGTCGTCCCGGTGATCTTCTGTTCCCTGATCGCCTGGGGGTATGGGTACCTGGTTACACCGGTTTATAAAAGCACGGCGGTAATCCAGGTGGTGGAGAAAGCCAAGGAAAATCCCTTCATCAAGGGGATGTCGATCGGCACCTCCTTGAGCACCAGGCTCAGTTCCATCGTCCAGATGGTCAAGAGCCGGGCGGTCATCGAGGAAGTGATCAAGGAACTCAATCTGGGAGAACAGGCTAAGAGTCCGATCGAATATGCCAACCTGGTTTCGTTGCTTCGAGACAGTATCTCGGTCAAAAACACCAACAACAACTTCATCGAGGTCTCCTGCGAATACTTCAACCCCCGGGAATGCCGGGACATCGTCAACGCCATCACCCGCAAGATCATCAAGGAGAACCTGGAAAGCCAGGAGATGGAGACCGAGCAGGGGATCGAGTGGCTGAACAAGGAGATCGAACTGTATCGTCGGAAGATGGAGGAGAAGGAAGAGGAGCTGCAGAAGCTTCAGGAGGATAATGTCGAGCTTCTCCCCGAGGAAGTTTCCAACCGGATATACGATCAGCTCGCCTGGGTGGACCCGTATACCGGGAATGAGATAACGCCTCCATTTTCTCCTGAAGCTCTACGTCCGTTGGGAGCTACCGCGCATAGTATGTATCAATTGCGCTACTCCAACTCCAGCAGCCATCTTCTCAGTCAGGGCCGGGAGCTGAAGGCCCTGGAGAAAAAACGGGCAAGTTTAATTCGGCAGATGGAGAACGAAAACGAATTCATCCTCACCCAGCGGATCACCGAGACCAACCCGGTGGTCAGGAGCCTCCGAGCGGAGCTGACCCAGAAGCAGATCGAGCTGGCCCGGCTCAAGGTCGATTCCACCGAGGAGCACCCCATGGTCCGCCGGCTGATGCAGGAGATCGACAACCTCCAGGAGTCGATCAAGTCGGCCGCCAGCCAGTCGGTCCGGGAAGAAACCACCTCTCTCAACCCCATCTACCAGGGGCTTAAGACCGAGCTGAACCAGATCGACAACCAGATCGTCGCCATCAAGGAAGACATCGAGATCACGTCCCAGATCGCGGACGAATCCTTCCGCAAGCTTTCCACCATCCCCAAGATCAAGAAAGAGATGGACCAGCTCCGCCGCGAGCTGGCCAACCTTTCCCGATCCTATATGAACCTGGTCAACAAGCGCGAGCAGGCCTACGTTTCCAGGCGGTTGGAGCTTCAGGAGCGTGGGACCAAGTTCAACGTCATCGACGACGCCCAGATTCCCCTTGCGCCTTTTAAGCCCAACCGCACCCTGATCGTTGTCGCCGGATTTTTCTTCGGGTTGGTTCTTGGGGCTGCGCTGGTGGTTTTGGCCGAAGTCACCGATCATTCTTTCGAGGAGGCCAACCAGCTCCGGGAGTTTCTACCCATGCCCATGCTCGGGGCCGTCAGCCAGATCATCACTCCGGAGGAGAAAGCCTTCATTACTTCCAAGAAGCGTCTGGGCCTGTTGGGGATCGGCGTGTTCGTCGTCGTTATCGTTATCGGCATCATCGCCACCATGGTCTTCGGCAGCTCGGTGTGAGCCCGGGCCGGGAAAGAGACATCGATGAGAAAAAAAATTAAAAGCGCCGGGGCCGGGAGCAGCGTCGAAAAAGTCAGGGATTACCTATCGGCCAAAAAAAGCGGGATCCTGGACGAGATCAGCGTTCTCACCTACGTGACCAAACCGCGCCGTCCCGGCGACGCCATCGATCCCCGGATCGTGACCGCCAGCGACCCCAAATCCCACATCGCCGAGCAGTACCGTTCCATCCGGACCAACATCGTTTCCCTCTTCCCCGAAACCGGCCTGAAATCGTTTCTGGTCACCAGCGCGCTCCGCGGAGAAGGGAAAACCCTAACCTCCGCCAACCTGGCCCTGGCTTTTTCTCAGGAGATGGATAAGCGGGTGATCCTGGTCGATGCCGATCTGCGCAAACCGTCGGTCCATCGCCTTTTGGGGATTGAAAAAGAGCCGGGTTTGGTCGATGTTCTCAACGGCAGCGTCGACCTTGCCCGGTTCATCGAGAAACCCGCCGCCGAGGGCCTGTACGTCATCCCCAGCGGTACGCCCCCCGCCAACCCCGCGGAACTGCTGGGATCGGTGCGGATGGGGGAGATCCTGGAGATCTTGAAGGAAGCTTTCGACATCGTCGTCTTCGACGTTTCCCCCATCCTGGCGGTGACGGACGCCGGGGTCCTGGGAAAATCGCTCGACGGCTCCATCCTGGTGGTGCGGGCGGGGAGGACCCAGGCGGTGGACGTCGAGCGGGCGTATTCCCTCCTCCTCGAAGCCAACGCCAACCCCATCGGCAGCATACTCACGGGCGTGGTCACGTATATCCCTTACTACCTCTATCGTTATCGCTACATGTACTCTTCCCACTACTACGGGGCTTGAGGTTACCGGGCCCCGGTTCCCCTTTTCCCGGCAACGAGGGGTGCCGTCCGCGCTGCGCGTTCCGGGGAAAACGTTTTGCCGGAGCCGCCGGGAGCGGGGTTTTCAGCCCTGGTTTCGGGGCATCGGATGCGTTACTATAATTAGCTGTTGGTAACGGCTCCGGGCGGATGAGACCCGGAGATGGTTACGGTAAAGGAGACGAGAGATGAAGGTGTTGATCACCGGGGGAGCGGGTTTCATCGGCTGCAACGCCGCCGCCCGGGCCCTGGAGCGCGGGGACGAAGTTGCCGTCCTCGACGATCTTTCCCGCAGAGGCTCGGAACTCAACCTGGAATGGCTCAAGACCCTCGGTTCCTTCGCCTTTCTGCCGGTCGATGTCCGCGACTATAAAGAGGTGCGGGCGGTATTCGCCGGGGGGAGGTTCGACGTCGTCCTCCACCTGGCGGCACAGGTGGCGGTGACCACCTCGGTCGCCGATCCCCGCACCGATTTCGAGATCAACGCTCTCGGCACCTTCAATCTCCTGGAGGCGGCCCGGGAATCCGGGCACCGGGGCGCCCTGATTTTTTCGAGTACGAACAAGGTCTACGGCAACCTCGACGATATGCCGGTCGAGCCTGCCGAAACGCGGTACCGGTTCGCCGGTTCCCGAACGGCGGTGAGCGAGGCGCAGCCCCTGGATTTTCATTCCCCCTACGGATGCTCCAAGGGCGCCGCCGACCAGTACGTTCGTGACTATGCCCGGATGTACGGACTTAAGACCGTGGTCATGCGGCAGTCCTGTATCTACGGGCCCCGCCAGTTCGGCATCGAGGATCAGGGATGGGTGGCCTGGTTCATCATCGCCCTGCTCACCGGCAGGAGGATCACCGTCTTCGGCGACGGCCGTCAGGTTCGGGACGTTCTCTTCATGGACGATCTGCTCGATTCCTTCGACGCCGCCGTCCGGAGGATCGACCGCTGCGCCGGAAAGATGTTCAACGTCGGCGGCGGCCCCGGCAACACCGTGTCGCTGCGGGAGTTTCTGAAAATTCTCGAAGAGCTTTCCGGGCGCTCCGTCCCGGTTTCGTCCTCGGACTGGCGCCCCGGGGATCAGAAAATCTACGTCAGCGACATCGCCCGCGCCCGGGACGAACTGGATTGGGCTCCCCGGGTGGGGGTGAGGGAGGGGGTAGCCCGTCTCTACCGCTGGGTCGAGGAGAACCTCGAGTCCATCCGCGGCGTTTTGGATAGTCGGGACCGCTGAAGTTCTTACTCGCGTTCCCGCTTCCCTCGTCCCCGAAAACACGGATATGTCGCTTCGGGGTGGTCGGGACACGGTCCTTCCGCGGTTTGCGGGAACGATATTGGCTTTTAATCCGCACCGATCGTTTGGTAGTATTTCCTTTTTTAGCGAACCGCAAAGGAGAAAACGATGGACAAGCTGAGCGAACTCGAGGCCAAGAGCATCTACATCATCAGGGAGGCGTATCACCAGTTCAAGGACATCGCCGCCCTCTGGTCGATCGGGAAGGATTCCACCACCCTGGTGCATCTCTGTCGCAAGGCGTTTTACGGCGAAGTTCCGTTCCCGCTGATGCACATCGACACCAGCTATAAGTTCCCGGAGATGTACCGTTTCCGCGACGAGTGGTCGAAAAAATGGGGGATGAAGCTGGTGGTGGCCCGCAACGAGGAATCCCTGGCGGCGGGGATGGGGCCCAACGTCGGAGAGAAGCTGGAGTGCTGCACCCAGCTCAAGACCAACGCCTTGAAGATGGGGATCGCCCAGAATGGGTTCAAGGCCCTGCTCCTGGGCATCCGCCGCGACGAGCACGGGATCCGGGCCAAGGAGCGCTACTTCTCCCCCCGCAACGAGCAGTTCCAGTGGGATTACGAAAACCAGCCGCCGGAACTCTGGGACCAGTACAAATCCAAGGCCGAGGACGAGGAGCACATCCGGGTTCACCCCCTCCTGCACTGGACCGAACTCAATATCTGGGAATACGTGAAGCGCGAAAAGCTGCCCATCACCGAGCTTTACTTCGCCAAAAACGGGAAGCGCTTCCGGAGCATCGGTTGCGTCCCCTGCTGTTCCCCGGTCGATTCCGAGGCCGATACCATCGACAAGATCATCGAGGAACTCAAGACCACCAAGGTCTCCGAGCGCGCGGGGCGGGCCCAGGACAAGGAGTCGGTCAATACCATGCAGAAACTGAGAGCCCTGGGCTACATGTAAAAACTAGGATTACGCGGACTAGGGAAGGATTTTTGCACCTGATTACTCTGATTAACTCTGATTGAGGAGAAATTGGGAAAGAACCATGAAGGACATGAAGATCATGAAGGGGGCCGGAAGAGGGGCACGCTATAACCTGTGCTTCATGCTCTCTGCTCTTTCCCCCCGAACCCTGAACCCTGAACCCTGGTATTCCCCCTATATGTCTCCATGGTGAGTTTTCCCCTCTTTAATCTATGAAATCTGTGGATAAAAAGTGCTGGAGGAAGAAATGGAGAATCTGAGTTTTGTGATGGTCGGCCACGTCGACCACGGGAAATCGACGCTGATCGGGCGCCTGCTCTACGACACCGAGTCGCTGCCGCCGGACAAGCTGGAAGAGATCAGGATCGCCTCGGAGGAGCAGGGCAAGGAAGTCGAGTTCGCCTACGTCATGGACCACCTGGAGGAGGAGCGGAGCCGGAACATCACCATCGACACCGCCCAGACTTTCTTCCGGACGCCCCGCCGGGAATACGTCATCATCGACGCTCCCGGGCACAAGGAGTTCCTGAAGAACATGATTACCGGGGCGTCCCAGGCGGAGGCCGCGGTTCTGATCGTGGACGCCGCCGAGGGCGTGAGGGAGCAGACCCAGCGCCATGCCTTTATGATCGGCCTGCTCGGCTTGGACCAGCTGATCGTGGTGGTCAACAAGATGGACCAGGTGGGGTTCGAGGAAACCCGCTTCGAAAAGATCAAGAAGGACATCGTCGCCTTCCTGGCCCGGGTCGATCTCAAGCCCAAACAGGTCATCCCCATTTCGGCCAAGAAGGGGGACAATGTTTCCCGCCGTTCCGAAAACATGCCCTGGTATGATGGGCCGACCTTTCTGGAAGCGCTGGATTCCTTCGTCAATCTCCCTTCTTCGCTGGCCAAGCCCATGCGCTTTCCGGTCCAGCTCGTCCACGAGATCGCCGGGGAGAAAGTGGTCATGGGACGGGTCGAGGCCGGGGTCCTGGAGAAGGGCAGGGAGCTGGTGTTCCTCCCCTCGGGGGCGCGGGTCCGGACGGCGAAGATACTGGAGTTGGGAACGCCGGGGAAGGAGAACGCTTCGGCCGGAGAGTCCACCGGGATCGTCACCGAACCCGAATCCGCCCCCGACAGGGGCCAGGTCGCCGCTTACCCCGGGGAGGAGCCGCCCGTCACCGAACGGTTCAAGGCCAGCATTTTCTGGATGTCGCCCGCGCCATTTTCGATCGAGGAGGAGATCCTGCTGCGGGTCGCCACCGAAGAAGTCCCGGCCCGGGTCGAGCGCATCAGCGAACGGATCGATTCTTCCTCCCTGGAGGTCATCGAGGAGAACGCCGCCGTCCTCAACGATACCGAGGCGGGCGAGGTGGTGATCGCGGTCTCGCGGCCGGTGGTGGTGGAGTCGTTTTACAAAACTCCGGAGTTGGGCCGTTTCGTCCTGGTCCGTAAAAACGACGTCGTGGCCGGCGGCATCATCGCCCATGAACTGAAGTCCTGAAATCCGTCCCGTGCCTTCATAACCCCGGCTCCGGCCGGGGTTTTTTCTGTCTAAGGAACAGGCGGCTTGTTATATTAACCACTTCGATCAAACCGCGCGCAGCGACGGAGGCAAAGACTTATGAAGACGGTGGTTCTGGGGCTGGACGGCTTCCCTTTCACGCTCGCCCGGCGGCTGGGAGAGGAAGGGACGATGCCCAACCTGGCACGCCTCGCCCGGGAGGGGTGCCTGGCACAGATGGATTCGATTCTGCCCACGGTCTCCAATGTCGCCTGGACCAGCTATCAGACCGGGAAAAACCCGGGAGGCTTCGGGGTTTTCGGTTTCGCGGAGCTGACCCGGGAATTCGAACTGCATATACCCAACTCCGCCGACTGCAAGGCGCTTTCTCTCCAGGAAATCTTGTCCCGGGCGGGGAAAAAGGTCATCTCCCTGGGCATCCCGGGATCGTATCCGCCCCGTCCGGTGGAGGGGATCAACGTGGGAGGGTTCCTCAGCCCCAGCCTGGCTAAGGCGGTCTACCCGGCCTCGGCGCTGCCGAAGCTGGAAGCAACGGGCTACCGGCTCGATATCGATCCCATGAAGGCCCGGGAATCGCTCGAATATTTCAAAAAAGAGAATCTGGAGGTCTTCGAGGGCCGGGTCGGGACCCTGTTCCGCCTCTGGGACTCCGAGCCCTGGGATTACCTGGCCGTCCACTTCATGGACACCGACCGCCTGATGCACTTCATGTTCAAGTACATCGATCCCGAGGGAGACGAGGGCGAGAACCGCGACTATTGCCGCGATTTTTTCCGCCGTATCGACGCCGTGATCGGCCGGGTGGCCGATAAACTGGATGCCGATACCCGCCTTATCGTCCTCTCCGACCACGGATTCTGCCGGATCAGAAAGGAAGTCCAGCTCAACCGCTGGCTCCAGGACCGGGGATATCTGACCTTTTCCCGCCCGCCCGCGCACGATCTCGATTTCGAGGCGGTTGCGCCCGGGGCCCGGGCCATCGCCCTGGTGCCGGGGAAGATATACATCCTCGAGGAGGGGAAATGGGCCCGGGGAGGGGTCAAGCCGGGGGAATACGGGGAATTGAGGGAGGAGATCGTCCGCAAGCTGAAAGGATTGGCCGAAATCGGGAGGCCGATCTGCAAGAAGGTCTATCGCCGCGAAGAAGCTCTTTCCGGGCCCTATGCCGGCGAAGGACCGGATATCGTCATCGACCCCCACGACGGCTACGATTTCAAGGCCGGGTTGAAGCGCAAGGCGATGTTCGAAACCGGGCCCCTGAGCGGGATGCATACGTTCCATGACGCCATGCTGTTCATCCAGGGGGCGCAAGAATTCCCCCGGCGTCCGGCGATTTACGACGTGACTCCCACTATCCTCTCCATGATGGGCGTTCCCGTCCCCGACGATTTCGACGGCACCTCGTTGGTGTAAATGTATCCACGGATTAGGGAAGAATTTTTGCACCTGATTACTCTGATTAACTCTGATTGGGGATGAATTGGGAAAGAACCATGAAGGACATGAAGTTCATGAAGGGGGGCGGAAGAAGGTGAGGTTGAGGAGCACGCTATGCCCTATGCTCTATGTTTTCCTCCTGAACCCTGAACCCCGAACCCTGAACCCTTATCGCACCTGATTACTCTGATTAACTCTGATTGGGGATAAATTGGGAAAGAACCATGAAGGACATGAAGATCATGAAGGGGGGCGGAAGAAGGTGAGGTTGAGGAGTACGCTCTGCTCTATGCACTATGCTCTTTGCTCTTTCCCCCCGAACCCTTATTGCACCTGATTACTCTGATTAACTCTGATTGGGGATGAATTGGGAAAGAACCATGAAGGACATGAAGTTCATGAAGGGGGGCGGAAGAAGGTGAGGTTGAGGAGTACGTTCTGCTCTATGCACTATGCTCTTTGCTCTTTCCCCGAACCCTGAACCCTGAACCCTGAACCCTGGGAGGTTGGTAGAGGTCTTACGCTATGCTCTATGCGCTATGCCCTCTGCTCTCCCCCTGGACCCTAAAACATGGGCCGTCTTTATCAGTTAGTCGGTTTTTTAAGTACCTTGACGGTGCTGTATTACTGCTGGAACAATTCCCGCGGCGACCGCTTCCGCCGTGCGTTGCCCCTGTGTTTTTTGGTCTCATTCGTGTTTATTTCGATTGAGGCCAAGTCTCTTTCTATTCCCCTACTGACGTATCTGGTTATCGGAGTTATAGGCATCCCGGCAATGATTTATGGATTGCTTTTTCGTTATGAGATACTTCTCATCATCGCCGCCCTTTATATTCCCAACAACGCCATTCTGCCCGCTGACTTTGGAGGATTACAGCAGGCGTTGAACGGCACCAACATCGTATTGGCCGCTTTGATCTTGGGGATGTTTGCCGGATCATCCAAAGATGAACGGAAGTATTCCGGAAAGTCTCCAGCCAATACCATGGTCTGGTTATATATGGCCACTATCGTCGTTTCCTTCGCCAGAGGGAGTCTCTATTTCGGTTCAGCCTACTATTCTTCTGATATAATCCTCGATCTCAAGCGCTTTTTGACTCCCATGGTTCTTTACCTGATTTTCGTCCGCCGGTTGCAAAACCGTTCCACCATCCGGATCGTGGTGGGAGTTTCCATGATCGTAGTGATTATGGCGGTTTATCTGGGTCTTTTACAGTGGGTCAATCTTGGTTTCGGGACCTACTCGGGAATGCATCGGCGTCTGGGAGGGCTGAACCGTCACCCTAATAACTTCGGAGCGTTTATCGTTTATTATGTCGGGTTGATGTGGGGGCAATTCCTGGTGAATTTTCGCCGTTTCGATGCCAAGCTTCTGCTACTCCCATTGCTGATGAGTCTTAGGATATTAATTCCTACCAACTCCCGGGGAGCCTGGGTTTCATTGCCCCCGTCCCTAGGTGTAATTACTTTCTTTAAAAACCCGATTCTCTTGGTGATTCTTGTTTTACTGGCGGTGGTACCGTTTATTTTAAATCCGGCCATGATTCCGGACACGATCAGATACCGGTTCGAGGATGCCGCGAAAATGGAATCTTCGGAAACTATTTATAGTTCCTCGACGGGGTTGGCCAGCTACGCCTCCGAATCACGTTCGATCAGTGTCCGTACCCGCTATCTTCTCCTGGAGACGGGGCTCCACGTCTGGAAACAGAACCCATTTTTCGGGCACGGCTATGGGGTTTTTCAATATAAAATCCGGGAATACACCGGAGGCGAGCTGGGGGGGTCGGCGCATAACGGCTGGCTGAAGATGTTGGTGGAGATGGGGATAATTACATTGGCCAGCATCATGCTCTTTTTTGGGTATACCGTGTATTGTTCGTATAGAGTATTTCGAAGAGAGAGAAACCCGTTTCTCAGGGGTTTTGCCCTCGGGTACCTCGGCTGCGCTCCCGCCATCATCGTGGCTAATGTAACCGGTCAGCGGCTTAACCACGTAGATCTACTGGCCATATTTTGGATATTATCCGCCTGTATAGTCAAATTGGACTCCATTATCACGCAGGAAAGATACGAGGAAGGGTTAGGGTGAGAGGCGCCGACGAATGACTGTTTCATCGAACAGCAAGAACATAGACAGGATCAACCGCTTCGGCCGAATTGCCGCAGGCGCGGCGACTTGCCGCAACTTTCTCATTTTTATGGCGGTTGCTTGTCTCTTCATCGGGATAATATTGGCCTCTCCGTATTTCTTGAAGCAAGTAGCTTGTTTGGTCGCAGCCGAAATCGCTAACCCGAATACTTATGTTTTAGGCAGATGGTTTGGATCGATTTTGATTACGTTGGGCACCCTATTTCTGGTATTCGGAATATTCTGGAGGTCTGTTCGCCCCATAATTATCGGTTTAATTTCTAAAACCGCCGGACTATCGCCGAGATCGTGGTCGTTATCGATATTTACGGTCGCTTTTTTGCTGCGGCTTGCCTGGGTCCTCTTCATCGGAAACGAATCATACTCGGACTGGAAGGTTTATTCTCAGCAGGCCGCCGATATCGTTTCGCATTGTCAATATGGATATCCTGAACCAACCGCATTTAAACCGCCGGGGTATCATTTATTTTTGGCAGCGATTTACTGGTTGTTCGGAATAAATGAAGTAGCGGGACAAATTTCGAATGTATTCCTGAGTTCTCTTAATTGCGTTTTGCTGTTTGCGATCGGCAGGAAAGTATCCAACGGCGTCGGCAAATTGGCCTCTCTGGGATTGGCCTTATACCCGACCCACATCGTGGTCAGCAGTTATCTCTGTTCCGATATTCTTTTTACATCGTTATTGCTTGCTGTTGTGTATATATTCGAATCCATGGAGTTTAGCCTAAATCGCGGATGGTATAGAGTTATAGTAGGGATTATTATCGCCGTCGTTTCTTTGTGGGTTCGCCCGATACTGCTATTATTTCCGATAGCGCTAGCATATTACTTTGTGCGTCTCGGAATTTCTTTAAAAGTTATTATCAAGACTTTTTTATTGTACGCGATGTTTTATGTGATTTTGTTTTTACCCTGGTGGTTGCGAAATTATCTGGTTTTCGAAAGATTTATATGGTGGGGAACCGAGGTGCAGTATGCGGTTCTGACCACATCGAATGAGGAAGGAATGAAATTTATTTCAGGTCAGGCGGGGACCGAGTATCAAAACGAACTGGAGCTGACGGACGCCATGGCCCGCATGGGCGTATCGCATATGATCGGTAATCCCTGGGAAACGGTAAAACACAAAGCGGGGACATGGGGCAAATTTTTCAGTCCGGATCTGGAATATATAGTCGGATATCAAATCAATCAGAGGGTAAAAAATCGGTTTATGAATCATCCGCAAATGGAAATGCTAAAAAATGCGATCGTCTACATTGCGGCGGGAAGCTATGTGCTGCTGCTCTGTTTTTTTCTGGGCGGGATCTATTTCTATTTTCGTTTCGGCCCTGCGTTGAGGTTTTCTTGGACGATGATTATTTATACCGTTATTTTTACGTTGATCACGTATGGGCAGCAGCGGCTACGATTCCCCATCGAACCATTGATGATGCTCTTTGCCGCGCTTATTTGGAAACGGTTGTTGACTGGAAATTTTTGGGGCGAATCAATTAAGGAAGAACGGGCAAGACTGGTTGGAATAATGTCTTGACAGACACATGTGATAATCCGAAAATAACTTTCTACAATCAATTAAGGTAAGGCGTAAGAAACCATGATAAAAAACGACGTTGTATTGGGAAAAAATGTGCTGATCTACCACCCTGACTTGGTCAATCTCTATGGCTGCACGATCGGCGAAGGCAGCAAAATAGGGGCATTTGTCGAGATTAGAAAGGGTGTGATAGTGGGAAAAAACGTCAAGATCCAGGCATTCGCTTTTATTCCGGAGGGTATCAGCATCGGCGATGGGGTTTTTATAGGACCGAGTGTCTGTTTTACTAACGATAAATATCCTCGAGCAATCAATTCCGACGGTAGCTTAAAGGACCCGGATGATTGGGAAATAATTCCCACCGAAGTGAACAGAGGAGCCAGTATCGGGGCTAACGCCACAATTCTATGTGGTGTTAAAATAGGGGAATACGCGATGGTGGCTGCGGGAGCCGTGGTTACCGACGATGTCCCAGCACATTGTCTTGTCGCGGGAATTCCTGCCAGAATAATCAAAAGATTGGACGACGCCGGGGGAGAAGCCGGCAGATAAGGATAACACGAAAGGAAGGATCACATGTCGATTGGTGTTGGTATTATCGGATATGGATACTGGGGACCGAATTTGGTCAGAAACTTTGCTGAACTCGACGGAGCCGAGCTTATCATCGTCGGCGATCTGCGTCGCGAGCGCCTGGAGTTGGCAAGAAAACGTTATCCGAAACTGGCCGTTACCGTTCATGCTGATGAGGTGATAGAAGATCCCCGTGTTGATGCCGTGGTTATCGCCACTCCGGTAGCTACACATTTTGATTTAGCTCTTAAAGCATTAAAGAGGGGCAAGCATGTATGGGTTGAAAAACCGTTGGCAGAGAATTCCACCCAGGTCTGCGAGCTTATTAGCGAGGCCGATGAGAGAAATCTCTGTCTCCATGTCGACCACACTTTCGTGTACACCCCGGCAATAAGAAAAATCAAGCTCTTAGTGGAAAACGATGAATTGGGCCACATCAACTACTATGATTCGGTTCGCATCAATCTAGGTCTTTTTCAACACGATGTGAATGTTTTTTGGGATTTGGCCGTGCATGATCTGACCATTATGGATTTCATACTCCCGGAAAGCCCAGTGGCCGTCTCCGCGACTGCGATGAGCCATGTCAAGGGGCAACCTGAAAACACGGGGTATATAACGTTGTTCTTCTCCGGAACCATGATAGCTCATATCCATGTCGATTGGCTGGCTCCGGTAAAGATCAGGCGGCTTCTGCTCAGCGGTTCGAAAAAAATGGTGGTATTCGATGACTTGGAGCCGAGCGAAAAAATACGAGTTTATGATAAAGGAATTACGATAACATCGAGCGAAAACCCGGATTACAAGATGCGGATCGGATATCGATCCGGAGATGTTTGGATCCCGCAGCTTGAAATCGGAGAAGCATTGGCTAATGAGGTTGCTTATTTCATTCGATGCATAGAGAAATCCGAGAGATCGCTGACTGACGGTCGGGCGGGGCTTCGTGTTATACAGATTCTCGAAGCCGTCAATGAATCGATG
The DNA here is from genome assembly GCA_035380285.1 of bacterium. Lineage (NCBI taxonomy): Bacteria > bacterium. Next base: position 80,013 of record DAOSXE010000003.1, read on the forward strand.
AAAAAAATGGGCCAGGCTGTCGACTTGAAGCCATTCGATAGGAGTTAACATGATCCCTTTTCTAGACCTCAAAGTACAGTACCAGGAAATAAAAACGGAAATCGCGGAAGCACTGGATAAAATCCTTGAAAGCAATCAATATACATTGGGAAAAGAAGTAACGGCTTTCGAAGAGGAATTCGCCTCGTATTGTGCCGCCGGTCAAGGAATCGCCGTCAATTCCGGAACCAGCGCTTTGCACCTTGCTCTATTAGCTGCCGGCGTAGGACCCGGGGATGAAGTCATCACGACCCCGTTTACCTTCGTTGCCACCGTCGCCGCCATTCTTTATACCGGTGCCAGCCCGGTGCTGATCGATATCGATCCGAAATATTATACTTTCGATGTATCCAGGCTAGAAGCCGCAATTACGGATAAAACCAAAGCAATCATACCGGTTCATCTGTATGGCCATCCTGCCGACATGGAGGCCGTCCTTGACACCGCGCAGGCAAGAAAGATCGTTGTCATTGAAGATGCTTGTCAAGCTCATGGATCCGAATACAGAGGGAAACGAGTGGGAAGTTTGGGGGATATGGGTTGTTTCAGCTTTTATCCCGGTAAAAACCTGGGAGCTTACGGAGAAGGAGGGATTGTCGTAACGGACAACCCCGAATATGCGCAGAAGATCAGAATGCTTCGAGATTGGGGTCAGGAGAAAAAGTACCATCATGTTATGTTGGGATACAATTACCGTATGGACGGTTTTCAAGGAGCGGTCCTGCGAGTCAAGTTGCGCCACCTCGAACAGTGGACGGAAGCTCGGCGCCATATTGCTGCGGTCTACAGTAAGGCGCTGGAGAACGTCGATGTCATCCCCCCTAGCGAGAAAAAGAATTGCAGGCATGTTTATCATATTTATGCCGCAAGGGTGCAAAACCGCGACAGAGTTATAGAGGCTTTGAAAAAAGAGGGCATCCACACCGGGATTCACTACCCGTATCCCGTTCATGTCCAAGAGGGGTATGTGTCCATGGGTTATAAAAAGGGTGATTTCCCCATAGCTGAACAGATAGCGTCCGAGGTTATTTCTTTACCGATGTATCCCGAACTTTCCGAGGAAGAAGTACGAGAAGTTGCTTCTGTCCTGGGGGCGATTCTTAAATAAGTGTGAATAAGAAGAAGTCATTTAAAAAAGTTCCGGCGTGGCACGGTCGAAAGAGCGCCGCGCCCGACCCTGCTTTCCATCACGAGTTTTCCCAGTATTTGAGTGAGTCCATGGATAGGGAGGCTCTGGTGGCGCTCTACGGACGGTTTCGTGCAGATTGTTCGCAATTCGGGAGATTGATGTGCGCGATCGTTTTTCGAGCGTTGGCGGATCGGGTCGGGACCGGAATTCGCATTGAAGCGGGGGTAGGGTTCTCCCACCCCGAGACGTTTGACATAGGCGATGGCGTATTTCTTGGGGAACAGACGTTTATCCAAGGCCGACACGATGGGCGCTGCAAGATAGGAAATTATGTGTGGATAGGACCACAGAGTTATTTTGATGCCCGAGATTTAATTATCGAAGATTATGTCGGTTGGGGCCCGGGCGCAAAAGTATTGGGTTCGAGTCACACAGGGATGCCCATTGAGGAACCATTGATTGCCACCGAATTGGAGATTCGCCCGGTAAGAATCAAGAAGGCCGCGGATATAGGGGTTAATGCGATTATCTTACCCGGAGTAGTCGTCGGCGAGGGAAGCATTATTGGCGCTGGCGCCGTGGTCGCCGAGGATGTCGCACCATATGCGATTGTTGCCGGGGTTCCGGCCAGATTTTTGAGATGGAGAGACGGCTATAAGCCGTCCCGATAGCTGTCTTCCCTCGTCGAGATCAACATTGATTCATATCGGGGCGTTGGACCCACGGATAGAATCAACCCGGGTGGGGTCAGTTATGAACTTGAATGGAAAAAAAATTTTAGTAACCGGCGGCGCCGGATTTATAGGATCCGAGTTGGTCAGACAACTAATAACCTCCGGCGCCGAGGTTATTGTTGTGGATAACCTGATTACCGGGAGCAAAGAGAACCTATCTGATGTCATAAATAATGATTGCCGACTGGAGATTCTTGATATTCGCTCTATCGAGAGGGTGGAAAGGCTATTAAAACCGATCGATATTATTTTTCACCTTGCTTGCCTGGGCGTTCGTCACTCCATCCATTCCCCTAAAGAGAATCATGAGGTTAACGCGACCGCTACCTTAGATCTCCTCTTAGCCTCTCGAAAAGTTGGAGTGGAGAGATTTGTTCAAGTTTCTTCTTCGGAAGTCTATGGAACCGGATTCAATGTCCCTATGGACGAACGGCATCCTGCGTTTCCGATGACGGTTTACGGGGCTTCCAAGTTGGCCGGAGAATGCTATGCCAGGGCATTTTACCGATCTTACGAATATCCCACTGTAATTGTGAGGCCTTTCAATACCTACGGACCGCGCTCCCATCACGAAGGAGACAGCGGCGAGGTGATTCCTAAATTTCTACTCAGGTGTTTGGCAGGTCGACCGATTATTATTTTTGGCGACGGTAGGCAAACAAGAGATTTTTTATTCGTCTCCGACACAGCTCGTGGAATATTGTTAGCGGGACTTGAAGATAAAGCGGTGGGGAAAACGATAAATATAGCCAGCGGAAAAGAAATCTCGATTAATGATTTGGTTGAAGAGGTTGCGGCGATCACCGGAAAAGCAAGAAGCCAGATAGAACATTATCCGCCACGTCCCGGAGATACCTTGCGCCTTTACGCAGATATTTCAGCGGCGCGAAAACTCATAGGTTTTTCTCCAACCTATTCTCTTCGCGAAGGATTGAAGAAATTGGAGGAATGGTATGTTGAACAGGGGGTAACGCCGGAAAAACTTCTTGAAGACGAAGTGGTTCAAAATTGGGATCGGTCCCAAATATCCTACAATGGATAATAAGCATAATATTCCGATTACACGGCCATTTATCGAGAAAGCAGAAATAAAAGCCGCCCAGCGACCGATTCGTTCAGGATGGGTGACACAAGGTCCCGAGGTCGCTGCATTCGAGAATGAATTTAGGGGCTTTGTCGGTGCGGATCATGCCTGTGCGGTTTCCAGTTGTACAGCCGCTTTGCACCTGGCTTTGCTGGTCGTGGGTATCAAGCCTGGAGATGAAGTAATCACCGTAAGCCATTCTTTTATAGCCACGGCCAATAGTATTTTATACTGCGGAGCTGCTCCTGTGTTTGTCGATATTATTCCAGGGACATATAATATCGATCCCGAATTGGTTGAGCGGGCTATTACACCCCGTACCAAAGCTGTTCTTTGCGTTCATCAGATGGGAATGCCGTGTTGTTTGGAAAAGCTTATGGCTTTAACTCGGCGGTATTCCCTACCATTGGTCGAGGATGCCGCATGCGCGGTTGGCAGTGAAATTCTGATCGATAATTCTTGGGAAAAGATCGGGAAACCACATGGAGATATCGCCTGCTTCTCTTTTCACCCCCGCAAGGTGCTCACAACGGGCGATGGCGGGATGATCACGACCCGGCATGAAGACTGGGATCGGCAATTCAGGCTTCTTCGCCAGCATGGCATGAGTGTCACGGATAAAGATCGGCATGAGGCGGATACGGTTGTTTTCGAATCGTACGATTGTTTAGGGTATAATTACAGAATGACCGATATTCAGGCGGCTATCGGAAGAGAACAGCTTTGCCGTCTTCCCGCTGTTGTCGAAAAACGTCGTGCGCTGGCTCGTCGATATGAAGATTTGCTTAGCGGTATTGAGGGGCTGGAAATACCGCATGAGCCGACGTGGACACGGAGCAATTGGCAAAGTTATTGCGTGATGCTTCCCGAGAATGTTGGTCAAAAGGCGACGATGGAGTATCTTCTAAAGCATGGGATTGCCACTCGCCGAGGAATTATGTGCGCCCATCGTGAACCAGCCTATTCCAACCATACCGCACGTTATCCATTGCCTCTTTCCGAAAATGCACAGGACAGATGCATCTTATTGCCGCTCTTCCCGCAGTTGGAACCGACCGAGCAGGATCGGGTAGCTGCAGTTCTTCAAAAAGCATGCATGAGAAGATGAAATATCCGGACGGATCAAGTTCTTTCAGGCAGTTGGTCAGCGTAATTACGCCCGCGCATAACGAGGCCGCTAATCTAGCATTGCTCTTCTCCCGATTAAAGAAATCTCTCGATGCGACGGGATTCGATTGGGAATGGATATTGGTGGATGATGCCTCGATCGACGACACGTTTCCCGTCTTCCGCAAATTGGCGGCGGAGGATCAGCGGTTGCGGGGTTGCCGATTTTCAAGAAATTTCGGATCACATAGAGCGATAGCCTGTGGGCTGAATAATGCTCCTGGAAATTGTGCGATTGTTTTAGCCGCGGACTTGCAGGATCCGCCGGAAGAAATTCCGAGATTGTTGGAAGAATGGGAAAAAGGTGCTCAAATAGTATGGGCGGTTCGAGGAAAGCGGGAGGGTCATATCGGGAAAGACAAACTATTTTCTAAAATATACTATAAATTAATGCGTTATTCCCTGGCTATGAAGAACCTACCGCCCACTGGCGCTGATTTTTTTCTTCTTGATAGGCGGGTCATTGTCGCTTTTAACGAATTCGGTGAAAATAATGTGAGCATATTCTCGCTATTATCATGGATGGGCTTTAGGCAAAAATCCATTCTATACGATAAGCAGAGCCGGCGATTCGGCAAGTCCGGGTGGACTTTTAAAAAAAAGATCAAGCTGGTCGTCGATACGATCACGTCGTTTACCTATTTTCCTATACGCCTTATGACTTATACCGGTTTTCTCTTCGCTTTGATCGGATTTTGCTATTTGGCTGTTGTCCTTTTTAATGCACTCAGAGGCGTTCCCCCCCAAGGTTGGTCTTCCTTGATGACGGTATTGTTGGTGGTGAGCGGAATAATGATGTTTATGCTGGGGGTGCTCGGTGAATATTTGTGGCGTGCGCTTGACGAAGCTCGTCACCGGCCACGTTATCTGATAGAAGACAGTCTCAACATGTCGCAGTCCGAAACAGTGGATGCAGGGAACAACTGTCATGCCGATAGAGCTGAGCGTTATTGCCCCCCTCTATAACGAGGAGGAGGGCATTGCTGAAAATACCAGGAAGCTTCTGCGGGTTCTGAAGGAATGTGGACGAACCTGGGAATTGATCCTGGTCAACGACGGGAGCACCGACGGATCCCTGGGATTGCTGAAGCCTCTCGCCGTCGCCGAAGAACATCTGAACCTGATCACCTATCCGGTCAACCGGGGGCGGGGGTATGCCCTGCGCCAGGGGTTCGCCGCCGCCCGGGGACGCTTTATCGTTACCACCGAATCCGACCTCTCCTGGGGGGAGGGTATCATCGAAAAACTCTACCGGGCCTTGAAGGAAACGGGACTGGACGTGGTGATCGCCTCCCCCTACAAGGACGGCGGCCGCCTGGAAAACATCCCCTTCAAGCGCGCGTTTCTGAGCCGGTTCGGCAATAAACTCCTCTCCGCCTCCGTCTCCGGGGACCTGACCATGCTCAGCGGAATGACCCGGGGATACCGCCGGGAAGTCATCCAGGCCTTGGATTTGGAATCCGACCGCAAGGAAATCCACCTGGAGATCGCGGCCAAATGCCTGGCCCTGGGATACCGGGTGGGGGAGATTCCCGCCGTCCTCCGTTGGGAGCCGGCCGTTCCCGGGAAACGGGGGCGCCAATCCAAGTTCCATTCGCGCCGTCTGATTTTCAGCCACCTGGCCTTTTCCTTTTATCAGAAGCCGATGCTGATATTCGGAGCCGTGGGGCTCCTGATGGTGTTGGGGGGAATCGCGCTGGGCGTCATGTTTTTCGTTCAATTCCTAATGAGGACCCTTTACCCGGCCCGGCCGATTTATCTATTGATGGTTATCCTCCTGGTGGCGGGGATACAGATGCTCAGTTTCGGTTTTCTCGCCAATCAGATGGGGAGCCTGAAGAGAGACATCTATCGGCTGCAGCGCCTGGCCAAATCTTCCGGCGCGGGAGCGGCCGCCGATGTGGACGATTGAACGTTTTCGGAGGAACAGCCGGGTTTCCATGTTCGGCTCCGTCGACGGCGATCTCCGCCCGGCCGCAGTGAATGGTTGAATCTCCCCTCATAAAGCGGGCCCCTGTCCTGAATCCCGGCATCGAGGCGATGAGGGTGTTGGCGATGGGATCGGTGTTCTTCGCACATTTTTCCCCCTATCCGAGCCCGTCCCCCCTCTTTTCGGCTCCTCCCTGGTACCTTGCTCTCATCGCCGTGGTTTCCACCGCCGGAGTGCCGGTATTCTTCTTCATCAGCGGTTATCTGGCGCCCCGGGAAGGGCGGGAATCTTTTCTCGGGTATCTCCTCTCCCGGCGTTACCTGATTCCCTGGTTGTTATGGGCCACCATCCTCTATTTTCCGCTTGTCGGGGTCACCGGCGGGAGGAGTTCCTGGGAGGGCTGGGCCCGATTCCTGATCGGTTATTCCTCCGTTTATTACTTTCTTGCCCTGCTTATGCTTTTTGAAATCGGGCGGTACCTTTTCAGAAACGTCGATTGCAGGGTGCTGTTTTCGACCGGGTTGGTGGGGGGCGTCGTCTGCTCGGCGCTGGTCTTCAGGTATGCCATCGCGCTTCCCCAGGGGTACCGGCATGTTTCACCGGCGGCTACCTACCTCAATCCGCTCATGTTCTTCGCCAGTTACTCCATGGGCCTCGTTTTCCGCCGGAGCGGGGCGGGGGCGTGGGCCGCGCGCAACCGGGCCCCGATCCTGGTGGCGGCGGCGGCGCTGGCCGTCGCCAAGTATCTGGAAACCCTGGTGCTGGCGGGTCGGTTCGATTCGTGGAGCGTGTATTTTTCGCCCGTCTCTCTGATCTTCGGATTGGGGGTATCGGCGGCCGGGTTTGTGCTCTTGATCGCTCCGGCGCGTCCCGGCGCCCCGCGGTACTGGATCACACTTGGAGGAATGGTCCTGCCGGTATACCTGGTACATCTGATATTCACCGGGGCGTTCAGGTGCCTTTTCGCGAGACGGGGATGGCCTTTGTTCCCCTGGCATCTGTTTGTCTTGCCCCTTTGCGCCGCCGGTTCGTTCCTGCTGGTCTGGATCGGCGGCCGCGTCACCCCCCGCCCCTGGCGGCGTTATATCTGGGGGACGGAGGAGAGAAGGAACGTCAAGCCGACCCCCGTGCCAGAAAGTCCAGGAGAATGTCGGTAATAAGGGCCGAGCTGGTTCCGCTTCCGAATATCTTCGGCCGTTCGCTCTTGGGGCGAGAACGCAGCAGAGCCGAGAGGATGGTCTCCGGCGCGGTTCCCGCCAACGTATTCCAGCCCGCTGCGACGGTCTCGACCCACTCCGTCTCTTCCCTGAGGGTGACGCAGGGGACCCCGAAGATATAGGCTTCTTTTTGAATCCCCCCCGAATCGGTCAGGATCAGGTCGGCGTTTCGTTCCAGAAACAGCATCTCCAGATATCCCACCGGATCGATACAGCGTATGTTCTTCGCCACGGCCAGCCCGGCTTCGGAGATCCTGCCCCTGGTGCGGGGGTGAACCGGGAAGACGATGGGAGTGCCGCTTTCCCCCAGCGCCGCCAGCAGCGATCCCAGGTTCGAAACCGAGTCGGTGTTTCCGGCCCGGTGGATGGTCAGCAGCCGGTACCCGCCCGGGTTCAGGTTCAGAGATTGGAGAAGCGCGGGTCCCCCCGACGGTTTTTCCCGATAACGCATGAGCGCATCGAGCATGACGTCTCCGGTCAGAAAGACTCCCGAGGTAACGCCTTCACGCCGGAGATTATCGACGGCGGTCGCGGTGGGGCAGAAAAGCAGGGTGGAGATTTCGTCGGCGAGAATACGGTTGATCTCCTCCGGCATTTCCCGGTTGAAGCTCCTCAAGCCGGCTTCCACGTGTGCGATCGGGAGATGGAGTTTCGCCGCCGCCAGCGCCCCGGCCAGGGTCGAGTTGGTGTCCCCGTAAATCAGGACCAGGTCGGGCCGTTCCCCTATCAGAACTTCTTCCAGGGCCCCAAGCATGGCCCCGGTCTGCCGGCCGTGCGGGCCGGAACGGATATCGAGGTTGTAGTCCGGCGGGGGGATCTCCAACTCCTCGAAGAATACCGAAGACATGGACTCGTCGTAGTGCTGACCGGTATGGATCAGAACTTCGGCGAACCGCCGTCGCAGCTCTCGGCCGACGGCGGCGGCCTTGATAAACTGGGGTCGGGCCCCCACGATCGAACAAATTTTCCCGTTCATCGGCGTCTGCTCCGCTGAAACCACGGCGTCCCGGTTTCACGGGGCCTGGGCGGCGCGGCGGCCAACCCGGGCGTCGTTAAAACGTATCGATTCTGATAATATTACGGTGGTTACCCCGATTATAAAAAGCGGAAACACCACGGGAAAAGACCGATGAATAAAATTCTCAAGACTGTCGCGCTGCTTCCGTACGGGCGCGTCTATTGCCGCTCCCGGCGGTTTCTGGAAAAATCGCAGTGGTGGAAACCCGAAGACCTGGCCCGGTATCGTTCCGGCAAAATCGAGGCTCTGATCCGTCACGCCTGGGACCGGGTGCCTTTTTACCGGGAGGCCATGGAGCGGGACGGGATCGAGGCCGCCGATATTCGGAGCGTTGTCGATCTGGCACGCCTGCCGGTTCTGAGCAAAGAACAGGTCAACGAGAATTTCGCCCGATTGGTCGCGGCGGATTTCCCGGACCGGCTGATGCTCCTCTACTCGACCGGGGGGTCGAGCGGTCTGCCCACCCGGTTCTATCACGACGCCCGGGAGATGGCCTGGACGGAGGCCGCGGTCAACCGGTCGTATTCCTGGGCCGGATACAGGACCTTGGAGAAGTTTCTGCTCGTTTCCGGTCTCCCCGCAGAGAAACACAGCGTGATCAGCCTGCTGCGCCGGCTCCAGGGGCAGCGGCGGATATCGCTCTTCGGCGCCGGGAAAGACGAGATCGAACAATCGCTCGATTATCTGTTGCGCCTGCGGCCCCACGGGCTCAAAGGATATGTTTCCTGGCTGGAGATATTGGCCGGGGCTTTGAAAAAACGGGGAGGCCCCGCGGTCTGGCGGCCGGCCCATGTCATCACTTCCTCGGAAAAACTCACTCCCCGGTCCCGGGAAATCCTCCGCCGGGGGTTCGGGAGCGAGCCCTTCGAGAATTATTCCAGCCGCGAATTCATGCTTGCGGCCGAATGCCCCAAGCATCGGGGGTTGCATATCGCCGCCGAGAACGTCGTCATCGAGACGGCCAGGGACGGTGTCCCGGTGGCTCCCGGAGAGTGGGGGGAAATCCTGGTAACCGACCTCAACCGTTACGGGATGCCGCTCATCCGCTACGCCATCGGCGACGTCGGCGTTCTCTCCGACCGGGTCTGCGCCTGCGGCCGAGGCCTGCCGATCCTGGAGGAAGTGGTGGGCAGGGTCTCGGACATCATCCGGACTCCGGAGGGGAAACTCATCGCCGCCCCGGCCGTGGCCCATATATTCAAGGACCTCCCTGTACAGGCGTTCCGGGTCATCCAGGAAAACGAGAAGGAGCTGACGGTGCGGGTGGTGCCCCGGGACGGTTACGCCGCCGGGCATGAAGCCCATATCCGGAATGCTTTCCGGGGTATCGAAATCCGGATCGAGTATGTGGAGGATATTCCGGTCCCCGCTTCGGGCAAGAACATCATCGTCGAATCGAGGATAAAAGTTTTTTAGAGTGAAAGGGACGTATCACGCAAAGGCGCAAAGAAGCCAAGGCGCGAAGGAAAAATGACTGAAAATGAAATAGGAGAACCAGTTCATTTAAAGCAATTGCTCACCTATTTGCGGTTATCCGGTTTGAGACTTGGTTTCCTTCTGAATTTTGGCGCCGACTTGATGAAAAATGGAATTAAAAGGATGGTTAACGGTTTGGAAGAGGAGAGTAATCTTGGCGGCTTTGCCCCTTAGCGTCTTTGCGTGATGGAAAAATAAAAGTTTTTTAGACTGAAGACTGAAGGCTGAAGGCTGAAGGCTGAAGATAGGGCAGAAATAAGAAAATCCAAATAAAGGTATGAGAGATCACACCAAACTGAGAGCGTTTGAGTTGGCTGATGAGGTGGCGTTATTGGTCTACCGAGTCACCGCTCTTTTTCCTAAAGAGGAGCAGTATGGGTTAACTTCACAAATGAGACGAGCTGCGGTATCGACAGCTTCCAATATCGTTGAAGGTTGTGCCAGAGCCACTACCTTGGATTACGTTCGCTTCCTCTCCATTGCCTTTGGTTCGACAAGGGAGCTACATTATCAATATGACCTGGCGCAACGATTGGGATTTTTAGTTCATCAAGATTCAGACTTGCTTGGGATAAAACTTATTGAGACGGAAAAAGTTCTTAATGGCTTAATTCGCTCGTTGCAGGACAAATAATTCAATGAATCCTTCAGCCTTCAGTCTTCAGCCTAATCTCCTATTGAACAATACCGTTGCTGTGGTGGAGACGGGGTTGAAGGATTACCCTGGGACACCGCCGTTCGATCCCCCGGAGGTCTTCCCCGAGCTGGAGCGGCTTCCGTTTCGGGTCGGCACCGACCCGGGGAACCGGGTTTACTCCGGGGTGCGCGAAACCCTGAAGCTCCTGGGGCTGGACCGGGAACGGTTCGGGACCAGGGAGTGGAATCCCCTGGGAGAGCTGATCCGCCCCGGGAACAAGGTGGTGATCAAACCCAACTTCGCCCTCCACTACCACCGGGGGGGGGAAACCCCACTGTCGATCGTGGTTCACGCTTCGGTTCTGCGGCCCCTGATCGATTACGCCCAGCTGGCTTTGCAGGGAAGCGGGGAACTCCTGGTTGCCGACGCGCCCGTAACCGACGCCGACTGGGAGAAGCTGATCGAAGTCAACCGGGTGCGGCCGATGCTGGAGATCCTGAATCGATCGTATCCGCTCCGGATCGGCTTGCGGGACCTGAGAAGGGTCGTGGTCTCCGGCTACGATCAGAACAACCTTTTTCTGGACCGCCGCGTGCAGGGTTACGGCGCCCGGCACACCACGATCGTCAACCTGGGGAAACACAGCGCTTTTTACGGCCTGCCCCCGAAAATCGAGAAGCTCTACTACGGGGCCGATTTCGACCGCCGCATCCCCCAGGCGCACCATCGCGGCGAAATCCAGGAATATTCGGTGGCGGCCGATATTCTCGAAGCCGATGTCGTCATCTGCGTTCCCAAGCTCAAGACCCACAAGACCGCGGGAGTGACCCTGAGCGTCAAAAACATCGTGGGCATCAACACGGACAAGAATTTTCTGCCTCATTACCGGATCGGCGAGCCGCGCGACGGGGGCGACGAATATCCCGATACCGGCGGCCAGTGGCTCCGGTGGAAAGGGAAGCTGGTAAGAACGGCCATAGACATCGGCCTGGGCCGGCTCGGCTCGGTTGTGGCCCGGCCCCTGAACCGGTTGTTGAACTTCTACCGGCGATTCTCCCTGGGGGAACGGGCCGCGGACCCCACCATCGAGACCGCCGACCTCGTCTACAAGCGCCTGCTCGGCCGCCGGGTCCGTTGCGGCCATTGGTACGGAAACGACACGCTCTGGAGATTGGGAGTCGACCTCAATCGGGTTTTACTCTATGCCGACCGCGACGGCGTTATCCACGAAACCCCCCGAAGGTCGTATCTCTCCCTGATGGACGGCATTATCGCCGGGGAAGGGAAGGGGCCGATGGTTCCGGATCCCCGGCACGTCGGGGTCCTGATCGCCGGGTTCAACCCCTTGGCCGTGGACCGGGTTGCCGTCGGCCTGATGGGCTTCGACGAGGCCAGGCTCCCGATCGTGGCCAAAGTGGCCTCGGCTCCCGGCCTCTCCCTGGGCGGGTCCCGGCCCCCGGAAGTATGCCTCGTGCCCGGGACCGATCTGCCCCATCTTGCCCCCTTCGAGCCGGCCCCGAATTGGAAAGGTCATATAGAGAGAGGCATGGAGCAGAGAGCATAGAGCATAGAGTAGAATGAAAGATAGGATAAATAGGGAGAATAAATCGGAGCCCGATATGGCAGGAAAGGCTAAGTTCAGATTTGAAGATCTTGAAATCTGGCGTAAATCTGTCGAGGTTGGGATCAAGTTATTGGATATAGCAGATGAGGTAGAGAAGAAGAGACTTTTTCGCTTTGCAGACCAAATTCGGGGTGCGGCTCTTTCGATGTCGAATAATATAGCTGAGGGTTCCGGAAGTAGGTCGCGAAAAGAGTTTAATCAGTTTCTGAATATTGCCCGACGCTCCACTTTTGAGAATGCCAACATGCTCTTTATCCTTCAAAAGCGAGATTTAATCAGCATCGAACAAAAAGAATACTTATTGGTTGAGTTAGATACGATCTGTCGGATGATCAGCGGTTTCCAGAAAACTCTACGTGGATAGTTGTCACTCTATGCTCTATGCCCTATGCTCTATGCTCTTTCCCCTGAACCCTAGGTTTTTGTCGGATGATCAGCGGTTTCCAGAAAACTCTACGTGGATAGTTGTCACTCTATGCTCTATGCCCTATGCTCTATGCTCTTTCCCCTGAACGCTGATTTATGAATCGGAAAAAGGCCAACTGGATCTTGACCGGAATCCTTGTTCTAGGCGCGGCGGCGCGCCTGGGGGGAATCTGGTACCGCCATTTTCCCGACGAGTCTTTTCAGCTTTACCGTTCCCTCAAAATCGGCGCGGGAGAGTTCACTCCGAATTGGTTCATGGGTGTCTATACCTACCTCATGTTCGGGTTTTACTCCCTGTTTTTTCTGGTCGGCCGGATAGGAGGAATATTTCCCAGTATTGAGGTTTTCATGGGGCGGTATTATACCGATCCACTCATATTTTATTGGGTTGGGCGCGCGGTTGAAAGCGCCGCCGGCATTGTTGGGATCTGGATGCTCTACCGGTTGGGCCGTTGTTTTTTTGATCGAGGCGTTTCCTTGGCATCCGCTTTTTTTCTGGCCTTTAATTTAACCCATATTCAAATTTCCCAGTTTGCTCGAGGCCAAGCCTTCGCTCTGCTTTTCGGGATGGCGGCTCTCTTCTTCGTGGCGGGGTATCATCGCCGGAAAAGTTTTCTAAAATTGATTGCGGTGGGAATATTTCTGGCCGCCGCTATCTCGATCCGGATCTACTATCTAGCTTATTTTATTCCCGTTGGAATTATTTTCTTCTCGTCAAGAACCCGGTTCGCCCAAAAGGCCTCCGACACCCTGGCATTGATAGGTGTATTTATTGCTTCGTCTATTCTGTTTACACCGGAGCTGGTTACGGATCTTCCCCACTTACTCGGTGGGTTATACAATGCCACGGCTTCTCTCTCGTTTAATGAAGGAATGGATACCAACTTTCTCGGGGCGGAGGTGAGCAATGGCTGGGTAGCTTATCTATTTACTTATTTGCCCGTCTCATTGGGTTGGCCTCTTTATGTAATCTCCTGGGCGGGAATGGGTTGGTTGGTTATCCGCGGGAGGAAGCTAAGCAGCGCGACCATCATTATATTTCCCATCGTATATCTAGCGGTAATGGGAAAATCGCAACTTGCCGCTCCTCGGTACGCAATACCGATCATGCCGTTTTTATTTCTGTCGGCAGCTTCCTTTGTGGGGGAGATAACATCGCACGAAAAGCTAAGGCGCCATGCATGGATATTCTCCATGGTGACGGTTCTCCTGGTCAGCCCCGGGATTCCGGAGATTGTTTCCTACGACCTTTCCCGAAGCGAATTCAACACCATCGACCTCGCTCGGCAATGGATATTGGACAACATTCCCGACCGCGCCGGAGTGGCGGTGGAAAGCACCGGTTATGCCGGGCCCAATATCCGGCTCTATTCAGTGATCGATTACGATATATATCGAATGTCGCCCGGGGAATTGAAGGCGCTGTACCGGGAAAGGATGAAGGGGGGAGAGACCGACTCTCGGGCTCTCCGCTACTTTATCGATCACCCCCCGACGCCGTGGCACCGGATTTACGACCTCAATGTCAAACAGCCGGTCGACATCGGCTATCTGCTTGAGGAAGGAGTCGAATATTTCGTCATCAGCTCGGGAGTTCGCGACGACTACGAAAACGACGACCTGGTCGAGGCCAAATACCCCCAACTGGTTCGCAACCGGCGGTTGTTCTACCGTTGGGTGGAGGAGGAGGGAAAGCTGCTCAAATCTTTTTCTCCCGGGCCTGCCTGCCCCGGTCCGCGCATCGATATCTATCGCGTTTATTAACCCCGGCCGTGAACCTCACCGGTCATCCTGTTTGAGGCTTTGTGGTTGACAACGTTTAGTATGTTCAATATATACTAAACAAAATTTCAGGCCCCGAAGGTAATCGTGGTTAATTCTGTAGAACAAGCAAGACGCGATATGATTGAAGCGGCGGGTAGGACCACTCAGGATTTTGGCTTGGGTCGTATCGTGGGGCAATTGTATGCGTTGCTTTATTTCAACCCCAGTCCCATGAGCCTAGACGATATGGCCGGAAAGCTGAAAATCAGTAAAGCTTCGGTCTCCACGAATATACGCGATCTTGTGAAATGGTCGGCGGTACGTAAAGTCTGGGTGGCCGGCAGCCGTCGGGATTACTATGAAGCCAGAACTGATTTCATAGATATTCTCCGTAAGGGTATATTACCGTTTGTCCGAGGCAAACTATCTTCATCCGTTATTGCTGCCGACGAATCGATCAAGCTGCTGACATCCATTTCCGATGAAGATGGACAGGTCGATAAAGGCGAGAAAGAGTTCTGTCGCAGCAGATTGGAGATGATTAAGAACTCTCATCGGAAAATAGCTCTATTGCTGGAATTAGGTAGCGGACTCGAATGATGGCCAAGGCCGGACAATGATGGAATCTTTGAAAGAATTATGGGGGTATAGACAGTTAATAATTACCCTTACGATCAGAGAAATCAAGATTCGCTATAAGCAAACGATTTTCGGAGTCGGTTGGGCTGTAATCCAACCCGTAGCGATGATGGTGATTTTTACCGTGATTTTCTCCCGGTTTCTTCATCTGGACAGCGAGAACTTTCCCTATCCGATATTTTCCTACAGCGCTTTAATTTTTTGGACGTTCTTTTCCACCTCGCTGTCTTTCGGTCCTAACTCTATGTTAAGAATGGCCGACCTTATCAAGAAGATCTACTTTCCCCGGGAAATTCTGCCGATCTCGGCGGTCCTGGCCGCGCTTGTCGATATGCTGATCGCCTCCGTGATTTTCGTTGCCTTTATGATCTATTACGGAATCCCCTTCGGTCCCGAACTTCTGCTGGTCCCTCCGCTGGTCTTTCTCCAGATACTATTTACCGTTGGTGTCGTCCTTCTTATGTCCGCCCTGAACGTCTATTATCGGGATATTCGACATGGCATTCCCTTTCTTGTCCAAGCCTGGATGTACGCTACTCCGATAGTTTTCTCGATGAGCAAGGTCCCCGAGCGATATCGGCCTTGGTATGTCGCGGTCAATCCGATGGCGGGGTTAATAGATGGTTACCGCCGGATCATCCTTCACCAGATGCCGCCCGACGGTTTTTTGACCCTGATCGTGCTGGCGATGGCGATTATCTGGCTGGTAATGGCTTACTCGATTTTTAAAAGGATGGAAGGAAGTTTTGCCGACGTGGTCTAGTGGATATGAATGAAGAAGGCATAATTTTCGATAAGGTCTCGAAAAAGTTTCGGATAAACCCTGGCGGTCTGTCCGATGCCTTTCACTGGCTGCGTTGGCGGATGCGCCCGGAGAACCGCGGGCTTCACCGCATCGATCCCGAGAGGGAGATCTGGGCCCTGCGTGATGTGTCCTTCCGGGTAAGGAAAGGCGAGGTAGTGGGCTTGATCGGTCCCAACGGAGCCGGCAAGTCGACCATCCTGAAAATACTCTCCCGCATCACTCAGCCCACTCAGGGCCGGGCCCAGATCTTCGGCCGGGTCGGAGCCCTAATCGAGATCGGCGCCGGTTTCCACAACGAGCTGACCGGCAAGGAAAACGTCTATATGAACGGCGTAATAATGGGGATGAGTCGGGCCGAGATCGGAGACCGCTATGACAGCATCGTGCGGTTTTCGGGGCTGGAGAAATTCATGAACACTCCCCTGAAGAAATACTCTTCGGGAATGAGAGTGCGCCTGGGTTTTGCCGTCGCTGCAAGTATGGAGCCGGACGTAATGCTTGTTGATGAGGTTCTGGCCGTCGGCGATGCCGATTTCCAGACTCGCTGCGTGGAGAAGATGCTCTCGTTCAAGGAAAAGGATATAGCAATCATCTTTGTTTCCCACAGTATGCCGTCGGTGGTGGCGATGTGCGACCGCTGTATTTTTCTCAAGGATGGAGAGATCCAGGCGGAGGGCGAACCGGCCGCTATGGTGGAAAAATATATGTCCTCAACCCGAAGTTCCCTGAGGACCAAGTCTGTTTTGGAGGAAGGAGAGGAGAAAATCCATTCACCATCTTCTAGTGTCCTCGAGATTCACAACGTCGAAATTCTCGATGGAGGGGGAACTAAGTCAGGGTCATTTGCCTACGGAGCGCCCCTAACTGTGAGAATTCATTATTCTGTTCCGGAAGCAGTTAAACCATTTGTCCTCATCCGTGTGATGTCCGGTAGCAGGGTGGCGTTTTTTGCCAGTATGTTTTTTGATGGAAATAACTGCTGTCTTTCCGGAAGCGGCCAGCTCGATTGTACTTTCTCGTCTCTTCCGCTTTTTCCAGGAGAATATCAGATAACAGGTTATATCCGCGGAGAGAAGTGTGTGGAGACACTTCTCTATCAGAGTCTATGGGGGACATTCAAGGTGGTCAGTGGCTACGAAGTATACGGTTTCGAGGGGAAGTATCTTCGGGCGTTCTCAAATAATTTTAATATGTCACCAATACACGTCCCCCACTCTTGGCGGGTTTCGGATGAGATACAGTCTAATACATGAATTAAAACGGGAAAAGGCTTCTCTCCAGGACTTTATTAGGTGGTATTGTTTTCATCGAAAATCTCCGCTACGCTATGAAACATTTCGCTTCAACGGTAGGAATTATCTGTACTGCATTCATCATCACAACCATACTTGGCGGAATGAGCGGGCGATAGAAATCCCCATATTTCTTAATCTGTTGCATCAATACCCTCCGGAAGTTGTTTTAGAAATAGGCAATGTACTTTCCCATTACCGACGATTAACCCACGATGTAGTTGATAAATACGAGATTTCGTTTCGCCGCTCGATTATACGCGAGGATGTACTGACTTACACCCCGAAGCGACGTTACGACCTTTGTATAAGTATCTCAACCTTTGAACACATCGGTTTGGATGAAGGTAATAAAGACCAAGAGAAAATACTGGGTTTGACGACAAGTTTTCAACGTTTTCTAAACCCTGGCGGGAGGGTGATTTTCAGCATTCCGCTTGGGTATAACTTATTCTTGGACGAAAGTATTTTTAATGGAAAGGTTCCGCTTGCCAATTGTAGTTTCATGCACCGGGTTTCAGCGGATAATAGGTGGGAGCAAACCGATATGTTTACTGCGTTCAAGCGGCAGTATGGCAAACCTTATCCGAGCGCAAATGCCCTGTTAATTGGTGAATACAGGGAAAATGATGATCGGTAAAGGCGAGGCTAAGTCCGACAGAATGCAATATTGTAGATTCTGTGATGATTATACCGGGGTACGTTTCATTTTTTTAAAAGGTGGTATTGCATATTTCAAGTGTAGCAATTGTGGCTTGATATTCACTACTTCTGGAACAGAGCATCCGTTAGTTAATTATGATCGAGCATATTACTTACGGGATACTAGGCGATATTTCCCGGAACCAGGAACTCCTAGTTATGAGAGAATGCGTCGGGGTTGGATGAAGAGGATTCGTAGACTGAAGGCTCATGCACGAGGGAGACGCTTACTTGATGTTGGATGTGGTACGGGAATGTTTATAAGCATAGCTTTGGAAGAAGGTTTTGACGCCTGGGGATTTGAAGTCCAGTCCGCCGCGGAGATAGCCGCTCAAAATAGTAGCATTAAGGGAAGGATATACACAGGCGAATCACTAGAATGCTTAAAAGGTGAGACTTTCAATGTGCTAACTATGTGGGGGGTGCTTGAGCATCTCGATAGTCCAGCTCTAATTCTGGGTGGCGTCGGTAAGTTATTAAATAAAGGGGGGATATTTGCCTTATCTACCCCAAATATTTCATCGATGAACAGGTGGTTATTTGGAACTAAGTGGCGTTTTTTTATCCCTAGTGAACATGTTATTCATTTTAATAAGGAGAACTTAAAAAAAGGGTTAGAACAAGCAGGTTTTAGAATAGTGAAAATTAACACGGTTTTTAGCCAGCCAGCTTTGCGCGAAGGGCTGTATTCATTAAATACAGTTATGCGTCATATTTTTATGATCTTGGCTATACCATTGTTATGGTTATTCCGCAGGCCATTAGAGTGGATAGGGTTGGGAGATACACTAGAAATTATTGCGGTTCTGCGCTGAGCGGAAAGTAGTATGCACCGAAAGAAAACAAGAGTTGTAGTAATTCACGATTTTTTGGCTCAATGGCGTCGGAATGACTTAGCCATTCTTCAGAACGAATTCGTGGTCAGGACGCTAGAGTGGAAGGGGGGTGGGACTTGGCCCCGGCTCCTGGCAGCCCTGGCCAGGGCAGACATTCTTTTCCTCTGGTTTGTGACCGGGTATGGCGCTCGGGCGGCCCAAATGGCCCGGCTGATGGGAGTCAAGACAGCACTCGTAGCCGGAGGGGTGGATGTTGCCGCGGTTCCTGAGGCGAATTACGGGGCCATGCGGTTCCAGCGGGGTCGGAAACGGGGTCGTTCAATGCTGGAAGGGGTGGATCTGGTCATTCCCTTCTCCGAGTTTTCGGCTTCCGAGGTCCGGCGCTGGGCCAGCCCGAAGAAGATGGAGGTTGTCTATGTGGGAGGAATAGACGTCGACCGATATCGTCCTGCCCGAGAGAAGGAGGATTTGGTTATAAGTGGTGGTTGGATTACACGTTCAAACCTGAAAAGAAAAGGACACGAAGACTTTGTCAAAGCAGCAGCTCTTTTGCCACATATCAAGTTCGCTCTGGTCGGGAAGGACCGGGATGGAACCATCGATTATCTTCGCACGATTGCTCCTCCCAACCTTGATTTTGTAGGGGATGAGCAAAGGCTGGAATACTTCCAGAAAGCAAGGGTTTATGTCCAGCTTTCGGCACACGAAGGGTTCGGGCTATCGGTGGCCGAAGCCATGGCCTGCGGCTGTATCCCCGTGGTGACCGGGAGGGGTTCGCTTCCCGAAGTTGTCGGAGAGACAGGTGTCTTTGCCGAATATGCTGATCCGGCTTCCGCCGCCGCGGCCATCTCCCGAGCCTTGTGCTTCCCGGCTTCAGCCGGAGAAAAGGCCAGGAACAGGGTAATCGCCAATTTTGACTTGAAAGCCAGAGAAAAGGGTCTGGTTCGAGTTTTGCGGGAGCTTGTTCAAGATAAAAAGGAAGAGACGATTGAAGACGATCGTGATCGGTCTTGATGGGGCCAACTGGGATCTCCTGGGGCCCTGGTTGAAAGACGGAGAACTTCCCAACTTAGCGCTCCTGCGGGAAGAAGGAAGCTGGGGAGTCTCATTGGCCCAGCTCCCAGCCGTTACCTGTCCCAACTGGCGCTGTTACTCCACAGGGAAGAATCCGGGAAAGTTGGGGGTTTATTGGTGGAAGATGCTTGATAAAAAGGCGCGGCGGTTGCGGGGCTTTGATGCGAAGACCTTCAAGTCCGCCGATTATTTCGATTATCTAGCGGAACGGATGAGAGTTGGGGTTCTGAACTTTCCCACTTCTTATCCCCCCAAGCGCACATGCGGGTTCTGGATAGCAGGGCCGCCCGATGCCGCCGAGACGGGGTATGCCGAGCCTCCGGAAATGGAGGTTCGTCTGCGCGAAGAGTTCGGATACCGGGTCCACCCTCGCATCCCGCTCCAGACCCAGGAGGACGATAACAAGGAGGCTATCGCGGGGATACTCGACTTAATTGGAACACGGTTCCGAGTCGCCGAGGCCCTTTTGGATGAGGTCGATTTTCTCCAGCTTTCGATTTATTATAGCAACAATCTTCAGCATTTTCTTTTCGATCATCCCGCCACACTTGCTGCCTGGAGAATAATCGACCGTTATCTCGGCATTTTTCGGGCGCGCCCCGATCTCCGGATTGTTCTCATGTCGGACCACGGGATAGGGAAGGTAAGTGCGACCTTCCATATTAACCGCTGGTTGGAGGAGGAAGGTCTGCTTTCTCTGATCCCGGGTGCACATTGGAGCCGGCGCCTGGCCGCGGTCAAACCTTTCGGCTTCAATCCCAGAGGTTTGTTGAAGGATTTCTTCGAGGCTCGCGGGCTCAAAGAGAGACTCCGTCACACCCTCCCCCGGGCCCTTTCATCTCTACTCTTCCTATCGGAGAGTCCCCTGAGCCCGATTCCTCTAGAAATAGTCGATTGGGAGAAATCCCGCGCTATTGGACTCGGTCAGGGGGTCGTCTATATTCTAAGAGATAAAGACGATGAGGAGTACTACCGCGTGCGGAGCCGAGTTAAAGAAGGCTTGACTAGCCTGAAAAATCCCGTTTCGGGTCAACCGGTTGCGCGGGGAGTCTACGCCCGGGAGGAAGTCTATCGAGGTCCCTATCTGGATTTTGCCCCTGACTTGGTGTTCGAACAGGCCCACGACCTATACACGGTGGCTTCGTACAACCCCACAGCCTTCAGTCTTCCCACCCGGTGGAGGGCGGAAAATGTCCGGGAAGGGATATTCCTGGCGGCTGGCGAGGGGATTCACCCGGGGCCGTGTCCCGGGCCGATTAACATCATCGATCTTGCCCCTACGATTATGCATTGGCTCGGGATGGAGATTCCCGAGGATATGGACGGCCGGGTTGTTGGGGAATTATTTGAAGCGGGGAGCGAACCGGCGGCTAGGACGGTGCGCAAACGCGAGCCCATCAGGGTAGATCCGGCCGTTGCCTCACCTTCCGAACAGGCCGAATTGACGCAACGCCTCGAGAGTTTGGGATATCTGTGACGGGCAGGTCATCCGAATGCTCTACTGCACCTACCAGGACCTTGGGCATCGCCCCGAGATCGAATACGTGTTCCATTTCCTAGCGAACCGTCTCCAATCGCCCGAGGTGGTCGTTGCTCCGTATGGAATGGGTGGTCCAGTCCCGGCTGAAGCCGTCACTATTGCATATGGTAGGGTGCCTCCTCCCGGCCATTCCCGTCGCTTACTCCAGATTATTCCCTCGGGTCTTATCGGTCGTGTCCCCGAGGTTGGCGTATCTAAGACAACGGCGGGACATAACGCTTGCCCGATACTCTTCGGGCAAAACCGGGCCGAAGAAACATTCCAGAACGGGAATGTTTCGGTCCGAACCGAAGAGGATCTTATTGCCGGGATATTTTATCTTTTAAGCCGCCTGGAAGAGACAAGAAGGGGGGAACGGGATAGATTCGAGCGTTATCCCGCGGCAAGGAGTTTATTAAGTCAATCGAACCTGCTGAAACAACCATTGGCCGATAGGTACGCCGAGCGGATCTTGGATTGGGTCCAACAAATCGGACTTTCCTTGGTGCGTAAGGCCCCCTGGTCCGGCCGGAAATTTGCTGCTTGTATCACCTGTGACATCGATCACTTCAGACGCTATCGAAGGTGGCAACTGTTCCGCGGCGCGGCGGCGGCTATTTTAAAACACGGCGATGTACGGGGGGCGATTCGGGCGGCCGGAGAATTATTTCTTTCCGATCCGTTCGATACCTTTCATTATTACGACAGCCTTTCCCGTGCAGCCTTTTACATTCTCGTCGGTGGGAAAACTCGATTCGACGGGTGCAACAGTCTCGAAGACAAGTCCTTTCGTCGGCTTATTCGCAGGCTGGGGCGTAAGCACGAGATAGGTTTGCATGGGTCTTATGATTCATTCCTCGATGCGGGATTGCTTTCCCGCGAGAAAGCGGCCCTGGAAGAAGTGACGGGGAGTCCGGTCATCGGCGTGCGCCAACATTTTCTTCGGTTCAGCGTACCATCCACGTGGCGGGTCCAGGAGGAATCCGGGTTCGTTTACGATACGACGCTTGCTTACGCCGAGGCCCCCGGCTTCCGGGCCGGAACCTGTTTGCCTTTCATGCCCTTCGATACCCAATTTCGACGCGAGATGGGTATCTGGGAACTGCCGCTAACGATAATGGAATCATCCCTGATCCGTTATCTTGACCTGGAGCCCGAACAGGGATTGAAACTAATGGTCGAGCTGATAGATGAAATCAGGTCCGTTGGAGGGGTTTTCGTTTTGCTCTGGCACAACTCCTCACTGGGAAGGGCTGCCCCCCCCGGTTGGAATTCGGTATTTGCCCGCACCATCGAGTATTTAAGGGAAAAAGAGGCCTTCCTGACCGTTCCGGAAGAGGTGATAGGGTTATGGAGTGCGAGAGCGCATTGAAGAGGGTGCTGCTGATCTCTTATTGGTTTCCCCCGGTGGGAGGAACCTGGGTCATGCGGGCGCAGAAACTCGCCAAGTACCTGCCCCGGTATGGCTGGGAACCGGTCATCCTCTGCGCCCGCAACCCTCATGAAACCGTGAAGAGGATGGATATGAGCCTTTTCGACGAGCTGCCGACCTCGCTTCTCGTTTACAGGGCGCGTTCGCCCGAACCTCTGTTTATGCTAGACACGGCCAAGCGGTTCGCGCGGCGCGCGATACCGGCGGGAACAGTGCGCGGCCGGCGGGCGCTTGATGCTCTCGACTGGCGCCTGGATCGATGGTACGACCGGTTCAGCCGCCGACTGGTTCCCGATCCCACGGCGGCCTGGATGCCGTGGGCCGGACGGTTGGGGCGCCGGATCATAACCCGGCACCGTCCGGCGGCGATCCTCTCCACGGCTCCTCCCTACAGCAATCATATCGTCGCTATGCGCTTGAAGAGGGAATCCGGGCTTCCCTGGATTGCCGATTGGCGCGATCTGTGGACCCTGGATAGGCGTTACTCGAAGACCGGTCGCCTCCGGCGCAGGGAGGAAGTTCTGGAAAGATCCGTTTTGAAAGAAGCGGACGCCGTTACCGGCATCCTCGATGAAATCAATGCCAGCCACATCGGGCTCGCCGGCGCGGAAAATCCGGAGAAATTCCACACCATCCCGCATGGGTTCGATCCCGATGATTTTCACGAGCCCCCCCTCGATCCGGCGCCGGGGAAATGGAATATTTCCTACGCCGGGACCTTTACCCAGGAAATCAGGCCCGGGGTGTTCCTCGACGGCGTTCGCCACGCCGTGGACGCCGACGCGCGGCTGGCTGAAAAACTCAGGGTCAACTTCATCGGTTCGCCCAACCCGGAATTGGCTTGGGCGGTGGCGGAAAGAAAACTGGAGCCATGGGTCGCCTTTACCGGTTTTCTGCCTCATCGCCGGGCTACCCGGACCATGATGGGATCCGATCTGCTCTTGCTGGTTCTCGGCGACGTTCCGCGGGGCGAGATGGTGGTTTCCAACAAGATTTTCGAGTATCTGGCTTCCCGGAGGCCGATACTGGCTTTGGTGTCGGAGGGCGCGGCGGCGGAAGTGATCCGTGCCACCGGTGCGGGTCTGGTGGTGTCTCCCCCCGACCCGGCCGCGGTGGCCGCGGCGATTACAGCCGCGTTTCACGGTAAAGGAGCGGCCCGGTGCCGGGTCGACGCTTCCAAGTTGGATGAGTATGATCGGTCTCTTCACGCCCGAAAGTTTGCCGAAATCCTGGATGGCTTAACGGGACGGGAAACATGACGCGAGGGAACGAGGGGATGGAATCGGAGAATACACGGGAGTGGAAAAGGCTCGAGCGGGCCCACCACAATCTCATCGCCGGTGAGTACGATTGTTGGTATGCCATGCGGAGGCATGAGGAGGCCGAGTTTGGTCCGGCGGCGAAAAAAGTCGAAGAACTGTTTTCCCGGTTTCGAGGCGGTTGTTTTCTCGATTGCGGAACCGGAACGGGACAGGTAGCCGTTGAAGCGGCTTCCGGGGCGGGAATGGTGATAGCGATGGATATCGCCGAGAAAATGATAGATATCGCTCGGAAAAGAGCGGAAGAAGCCGGTCTTTCGGCGAAAATCCACTTCGTTGTCGGGGACGCGGAAAACCTGCCGTTCGCTTCCGAGGTGTTCGATTGCGTAACCATAACCGGTACGCTGCATCACCTGCCCAGATTCGATACGGCGATCTTCGAGAGCGTCCGCTGCCTTAAAGCGGGGGGGGGCATCAGGATCCAGGAGCCAACGGATATCGATCGCAACCCGGTTGATCTCCTGGTGAAGATAGTGGAAAAAGCCGGGAAGATAGTTCTTGGGCGCAAGGCCTCTCCGGTTGAAAAACCCTCGGTCGGAACTCCTCGGGAAAGGGGGCTTTCTCCCCGGGCGCTTCTGAGAATGGTGGCCGACGCCGGTGTTAATTACCGTGTATATTTCAGGACCGGCTACCCCTTCAGCCGTCAAATTTTCGGGCACAGAATGGGGACGAGACTCGCGGAAGGGGCTAATCGGATCAACGGTTTCTTGAAACGGGGCCGAATACTCCTTCTTCTCGGGATCAAGTCGAAACCATAGCGGTTCGGGTGATGAGCGGGGAAAAAATAACGGTTGTCTGTAACGATCTTTCTCATCAGCCATTCGGCCGAGCCGCGCTGCTGGCCGAAGTCCTTGCTCTGCGCTACAAGGTCGAAATCGTCGGGATAACCGAAAAAAGCGGACTTTGGGCCCCGTGGGCATCGACCCACATCCCGATCAGGAGTGTGGAAGTCTCGACGGGGGGGCGCCTTTTCCCGGGTTTCGTCAAAGCGCTCCACCGACTGAAAAATCTGATCGACGCGGATGCCGTGTACGCCGTCAAGACCCGCGTTCCCAGTCTGCTCCCGGCCCTGCTGGCAAAAAAGAAGGCAAGAATACCGGTCGTGGTCGATATCGACGACTGGGAGTCTTCCTTGTATACATCATTCCGGCTCCGCGACCAATCCAAACGCGAGCTTCTCCGGGACCCGGAGAGCCTTTTATATACGCGTTGGGCGGAAAAGGCGGTAAAACGGGTCGACGGCGTGACGGTGGTGTCGAGCTTCCTCCGCGATTATTTCGGTCGTGGGGTCCTGTTGCCCCATGGGCGCAACACCGATGTGTTGGACCCGAAGTTGTTTTCGAAGTCGGAAAACAGAAAACGCCTGGGATGGGACGATTATCGAATAGCGGTTTATCTGGGAACTCCGACTCGGCGGGCCTTCGATGTCGAAACCGTTGCGGCGGCCGTGGGGTCCGTATCCGATCCGAGGTTTCGGTTGGCCGTCATAGGAGCCGGAACCGGCTCGACGGTTATTCGAAATCTCAAGGAAAAGATTGGAGATAAGCTCGTTGTCGAGGAAACCGTCCCTTTTTCTCGGATGCCGGAATACCTGACCGCCGCTGATGTAGTGCTGCTGCCTTCCCCGGATGTGCCGACGATGAAGGCTAATATCCCCGCGAAACTTTTTGACGCGATGGCCTTGGGCTGCCCGATCGTGGCTACGGCGGTTTCCGATATCCCGTCTATACTCCAAGAATGCGGGTGGCTGGTCCCTCCGGGAGATCCGGTTCGCATGGCCGCGGCTCTCGATAAAGCTCTCGGGGACCGGAATCGAGCCGGAGAGATGGGGGCAAAGGCGAGAGAGAGGTGTATTGAAAAATACGGTTATCCTAAAATGCTTGAAACCTTGATGAACGTTTTCGAGCCGCTGATCGGTTCGTCATCCCGATCGGCAAGGGAGCATGCCCAATGAGTATCGATGCCAATTACGAATTGATGTTCGGGAAGAGCGAGCTTCCCCAGTTCCAACCGATGGGTTTGACGATGTTCCCGATATTCGTCGACGCCGAACGGATCCGGGAAGCGATGGAGCGGGCCCGGGAGATCGGCAGCTGGGTTCTGGTGTTCTGCATCGGGACCAAGCCCTGCTACTACAAGTTCTGGGGCTCGATCGCCGCCGCCCGCGACGCCGGTATCCCCTACCTGATCCTGGACGCCGGGCAGCATTACGATCCCCGCCTCACCCACGGGAAAGACGAGTTCGATTTCAGGAAGAACGTGGCGGTGGAACTCGGTATCCGCGGCGATCTCGCGCTCAAGAGCGCGGAGCTGATGGTCAAGATGCGCTGGTTGGGGAAAATGCTGCGCGAGCGCTGGCCCGAAGTCACGGTCGTTCCCGTGGTCCTGGGAGACACCATTCTTACCAGCATGATCCCGCCCGCCTGGATGTTTTCCCGGGGGGAAAAAGCGATTCAGAACGAGGCGGGGCTGAGAAGCATGGCTCCCCGGGAGATGAAAGGAATCGTCGAGCTCGAACCCGGGGCTTTCATCGAGAAGCAGTTCAACGGGCCCTGGGAGCTGCTGCGTGACGAGCCGATGCCGGAACAGTTCGACACCTTCACCTCCGCCGCCGGTTCCGAGTTTCATTTCGCTCCCCTGGAGCTGAACCGGGACCACCTCCTACGGGAAGGGCATTCCGCCGAAAACATCTGGGTCATCGGCGGAGTGGTCAGCGACGCTCTGGAGCTCAAGCGCCGGGAACGGGACCCCGTCAGCGTCTTCGATGAGTATCCCCAATTACGGCGGGGCGACTGGCTGAGGATAGATATTCACCGGCGCGGGAACCTCACTCCCCACCGATTCCGGTCCATCGTCGAGGGTATCGTCCGCCTGGTGGAGGCGGGCCGGAACGTGAATTTCGTGGAGATGAACGCGACCCGCCACGCTCTCGACGTCTACGGCCTGCGTCCCGATCTCGACCGTCTCCGCGGGCGGCCCAATTTCCTCTATACCGAGGTTTGGCCCAAGTATTCCCATGTGATCGAGTTTCTCGAGTCCGACCGCTGTTTTTCGGTCCTCACGGACTCGGGCGGCGTTCAGGAGGAGATGAACCTGCTGGGAAAGCCCTGCCTTACCTGCCGGTTCAATACCGACCGGCCGGAAACGGTCATGCAGGCGCGGAGCAACCTCCTGGTTCCCCCGATCAGCGGCGAATTCATCGAAACGATGGTCGGTTACCTCTTCGAAAATCCGGAACTGTACCGGAAGATGGTCCCCCGGCGCTCCCTCTACGGCAGCGGCGCCGGGAAGAAGATGATCGAGGTGGTGGCGGACCTGATCGAGCGCGGGGCCAAGCCGTTCCGATGGGCCCACCAGGCCGAAGGCTTCGAATTCCCGGACGAGGGCGACATCGAATACCTGAAATTTTAGGAGCAGGGAAGTCGGCACCTGATTACTCTGATTTACTCTGAATGGAACGGTTAGGATGGAATATCTCTATAGCGAGACGACGGAGAAAATAATACAGGCTGCTTATCGTGTGCATAAGACACTGGGTTTCGGATTTTTGGAAAAAGTGTATGAGAATGCCTTGGCCGTCGAACTCGGCAATACCGGTATGATGGTGGAACAACAGAAGCCTTTAGCCGTGTATTATGAAGGAAACATTGTCGGCGATTTCGTCATCGACATGCTCGTGGACGGGAAGATCGTGGTAGAGATCAAGGCGGTTAAGAAACTCATCGATGTGCATGAGATTCAGTTATTGAACTACTTGAAAGGTTGCCGGCTTGAAGTCGGACTGTTGATTAACTTCGGAACCTCGGTTCAAACCAAGAGGAAATACCTGCATCATTAACAGCCGGTCAGCCCACGAGAAATGTTCCTACGATTTATCAGTCAGAGTTAATCAGAGTAATCAGGTGCAAAAAGGATTCGGGGGAAGGAAGCATAGGGCTTAGAGCGTGGAGCATAGGATGGTGGAAAAAGAGGTTTAGTGCAGGCTCTGCTTTCCCATTAAAAATTTCCCTTTGCAGAGTTAATCAGAGTAATCAGGTGCAAAAGTTTCTCCGGCTTGAAAGTATGCAATGACTAATTTACCTGACAGGGTCAAATCGGCCAACCGAGCGGTCTTCGATCGGGGCGCTTCCCGCTACGACGAAGAAAATCCCGCCCATTACAACCGCGTCACCCAGGCCCGGATCGCCGAGGTGCTGGATATCATCAGGCAAGGAGCCGACGGCGGTCGCCTGCTCGACGCCGGGTGCGGGACCGGGAACGTTCTCCGCGAAGCCCGGAATCGTTTTTCCGAGGTTTTCCAGTTCGATATCAGTTTCGAGATGTGCCGCCGTGCGGCGGGAAAGGGAGCCGACGTCGTCTGCGCCGACTTCGACCACATTCCTTTTCCGGCCGAGACCTTTTCGGGGGTGACCGCGTTTTCGGTTATTCATCACTTGGTCGATCAAAAGACATTGCTGGCCGAAACGTTCCGGGTCCTCCAACCCGGAGGGTTTTTTTACGCCGATTACGATCCCAACCGCTTTCACGACGCCACCCGGCGGGGAAGGGTATACGACCGGATCAAGGCAGCCCTGGTACGTCTGCGCGGCAGCCGGATTCGGAGGCACGAGCACCCCCCCGACGGCCATGGAGAAGCGGAACTGGCGGAATACGGGCATCACGTCCTCAAAGGTCTGAATCCGGCCGAATTGGAAGAACAGCTTCGTGCAGCCGGATTCCGGGAAGTCCGGTTTTATTTCCATGACGATTACAGTTCCCTGGACGGTTGCGGCGAGCAGCGCCGGTGGTTCCGCCGTTTCGGGCGCCTGGTGGGATTTGTCCTGGGAAGGACTCGTCCCGATTTTTTTCCTTACCTGCTGACCCTGGCCAGGAAATGAATGGGGAATAGCCACAAGAGGGAAAAGAGGAAGCCACAAGAGGCACAAAAGGGCACAAGAGGATCTTTAGAAGTTTGAAGACGGGCTGAAGATGCCGCCCAGCAGCCAGTGGGAGCTATGGGCCTTTTCCCATCGGGAAAATTGTTTGACCATGAAGGACATGAAGTTCATGAAGGGGGGAAGGGGGTGAGGTTGGGGGCTACTGAATACTGAATACTGTATTCTGAATTCTTCCCCAATCAGGGTTAATCAGAGAAATCAGGTGCAAAGATATCCAGGGGAAGAGGGGAGAGATAGCCACAAGAGGCACAAAAGGCACAAGAGGATCTTTAGAAGTTTGAAGACGGGCTGAAGATGCCGCCCAGCAGCCAGTGGGAGCTATGGGCCTTTTCCCATCGGGAAAATTGTTTGACCATGAAGGACATGAAGTTCATGAAGGGGGGAAGGGGGTGAGGTTGGGGGCTACTGAATACTGAATACTGTATTCTGAATTCTTCCCCAATCAGGGTTAATCAGAGAAATCAGGTGCAAAGATATCCAGGGGAAGAGGGGAGAGATAGCCACAAGAGGCACAAAAGGCACAAGAGGAAATAAGGAGAATCGATGGAAGAAAAGGAGGTAATGAGACTATGTGACCGGGTACGGGAAACAAGTATGGCGATACATAAATATCTGAGATGGGGTCACCTTGAAAAAGTATACGAAAATGCGCTTGTTCACAGGCTTTATAAAGCCGGAATAAAACTGGAAAGGCAATACCCGGTGTCGGTTTATGATGAAGATGGGGAATTGTTGGGGCAATTCGTAGCGGATCTGCTGATTGAAGGGGAGCTTCTCGTCGAATTAAAGGCATGCCGGAATATAGCCGAGGAACATACGGCCCAGATACTGGGTTATTTGAGGGCCACGGGGTTGGAACACGGTATGCTTATTAACTTTGGCGCTCCTCGGCTGCAGATAAGAAAATATATCTTGAATCGCGACGACATACGCGAAGGCGATTGCTAGAGAGGGCTATTCGACGGGACGCGAACGGTTAGCAATTTTTTGTGATATTCCAAAGGATTTGAAAACATAGCCCTACCGGAAAATTGAGATGTCATTAAACTCCCTCAAGAATTTGAGCTTTTTGTGCCTCTTGTGCCTCTTGTGGCCATCCCCCAAAAGCATGAGCATTTTGCGCCTTTTGTGCCTCTTGTGGCCATCCCCCAGAAACATGCGCCTCTTGTGCCTCTTGTGGCCATCCCCCAAAAGCATGAGCATTTTGCGCCTTTTGTGGCTATCTCCTCTTACAACTTATTGAATCCCATGGCAGGTGAAGCATGAAAAAGATTCTTTTCGTAATCGGAACCCGGCCCGAAATCATCAAGACCGCCCCGGTTATCCTTGAAGCTCGCCGCCGCCGTCGATTCCGGGTCAAGGTCTGCTTTACCGGTCAGCATCAGTCGATGGTCGACCAGATGCTTCGGGATTTTCGGATTCCGGTGGATTTCGATCTCAAGGTGATGAAAAAAAATCAGACCTTGACCGGCCTGGCCGCCAGAACCATCACCCGTCTTCAGGGGGTGCTGGAAGACGTCGAGCCTGAGATGGTTCTGGTCCAGGGAGACACCACGACCGCGGCCATGGCGGCCCTGGCCGCGTTTTACAACCGGATCGCCGTCGGTCATATCGAAGCCGGGTTGAGGACGGGCGACCGCTTTCGGCCGTACCCCGAGGAAGCCAACCGGTGCCTGATTTCCACTCTTGCCGATCTTCACTTCGCTCCTACTCCGGAGGCTAAAAGCCACCTGCTTGCGGAGGGGAAAGATCCGGGGTCGGTCTTCGTCACCGGTAATACTGTCATCGATGCCTTGCAGTATGTGTGGAACCTGAATCGAGCTTTTATTAATCCCCGCCTGCGTCGGATCGAAGCGGATCGGAAGGTGATTTTAATCACCATACACCGTCGGGAAAGTTTCGGAATTCCGCTGCGGAACATCTGCCGGGCGATGGCCGATATAGCCCGGCGTCATCCCGAAGCGTTGCTCGTTTATCCGGTTCATATGAACCCGAACGTCAAGAAACCGGTATTGGAAGAATTGTCCGACATCGCCAACGTCTGGCTTGTCGATCCGCTGCATTACCGGGATTTGGTCAAGCTGATGCAGCGGTCGCATTTTATCCTCACCGACTCCGGAGGTATTCAGGAGGAAGCACCGTCCTGCAACAAGCCGGTGCTGGTCCTCAGGGAAAAGACCGAACGCCCGGAGGGCGTGAAGTTAGGGGTGGCCAAGCTCGTCGGCGCCGATCGAAAACGTATTATCTCTACCGCGGAGCTGTTACTGGAGAGTCACGATTTTTATAGCAAAATGCAATTGGGACGGAAGAAAAATCCGTATGGAGACGGAGCCGCTTCTAAACGGATCATGGACAAGATTACGAGATATTTCTTCCGTGATATATCCCGATCGAAAGGAGGGAGTAACCGATGATTACGATTATGTTGCCCGCATTCAATGAAGCCGGTTCGATTGGGAACCTTTTGGATAGTTTTATTCGGGCTTTTGAGGAGGAAAAACGTCGTTGGAGAATTATTTTAGTCGATGATGGGAGTTCGGATGGTACCGGTGATATTGCTCGGAGTTACCAAGGGACGATAGATATTGAAGTTGTTGCACACAGTGTTAATCGTGGGTTAGCTGAGGCGCTGAAAACCGGATTGATAAGAGCGGTGGAAACCGCTGCCGATGACGAAATTATTATCACAATGGATTCTGACGGTAGTCATCTTCCGGGCCTTGTTTTCAGAATGGTACGTCTTGTTAAAGAAGGTCATGATGTCGTTATCGCTTCCCGGTATCGGGCAGGTTCACGGATACGAGGTGTAAGCCTTTTCAGGAGGTTAATGAGTCGAGGAGCGGCAATCCTATGTAAACTTACTTTTCCCATCAGGGGAGTGAGAGACTATACCTGCGGCTATCGAGCCTATAAGGCATTTCTCCTCAAAAGGGTATTTACCGATTATGGCCAAGAAATTATTTCGGAACCCGGTTTTTCTTGTATGGTCGATTTGCTTTTAAAAGTAAATCGTTACGAACCGATAATTACCGAAGTCCCTTTTATCCTGCGATACGATCTCAAGGCCGGTCCCAGCAAAATGAACGTCAAATTGACGGTCAAGCAAACTTTGATGCTTTTACTCCGCCGGCGATTAGGGCTGAAGTAAAGAATGAGTAGTGGAAAAAACAGCGGAATTTTGCGTATTTGCAGATCTTCACGTCTCCTAACGATAGGTTTTTATCTACTCTTTTTATTTGTTTCTTACGACGGGAATAGGGACTGGGATGAAAATACCTATCTGGCACGTACTGCTTATCTTAACGTCTGGGACTTGGATTCTTGGCTTATGCAAAGCGGGCGAGCGGCATGGGAATATGATTGGTATCGAGCCAAAATCTCGCATTTATTGTTATTAGATTTCTTTTTTGCTTTGTTTGGCATTGGAAAATCAGGGTTGTTCTGCGTGAGCTTAATGTTTGCTCTGATGATGGTAGCAGTCGGTTTTTGGTGGGAAAGAATTATTCGATCTATCACCGAAAACGATAAATACGCTAAATTATCAGCGATACTGACTCTTAGTACTCCGGTTGCCTTGTATCTTTCTTATAAAGCATTAACTGAAACAACCGCTATATTTTTCGTCGTGCTTTCACTGTATCTCTTCGTTTCGAGTTGGACCGCCAAAAACGGTTGGAAATTTGGCTTAATGGCTTGCAGCGCTATTAGTTTATTGGGTGGCGTAACCAGTAGAATGGAAGTCATAACGCTTTTTTACGCATTTGGAATCGGGATGCTTTTATACAACCCTCGCCAATACAGAAATATCATTAAAAAGTTTGTTATATTTTCGATCTTCTTTGCGATTGCGGGAGTGCTGTTTTTTGCAATCACGGGAATAAATCCTTATACTGCGGCAGATAACCAACAACTTTCAGGTTGTGTCAGGGATTATCCATATAACGTAATGAATTCGTTGTTAGCCGTCGGCGTTTTGTGGCCTCTGATCATATTGGGGATTTTAAATTTTAAACGGCCCATCTTACGGCTTGGAGCTTCCATCTATATCCTGCCTACCGTTGCGTTGCTGATTGTTTTATTAACGGTTGCCATGCGGCACCAATATATGGGGATATTGGGAGCCGGCCTGATTGCCGCTTTGGGTTTGGAGCGTATAAAAAAACTGCGTCTTCTGGGGGAGTCCTGTGCATGCTCTGTTGTAACTGTTATGGCGATTTTGGCAGTCAACTTATTTTTGATGCGTACGTTGGGAGAGGTCGGTCTAGTCGGTCGCGAACTTGACAGCGTATTGAATATAGCCAAGGACGTTGATTCGACAATATATCTTACCGACGGCCCGACAAATACCTTTTCATATTTACGGGTTGCTTATCCTGAATTATGTTGTTTCCCGACGTCGAAGGGAGTAGTTTCGGATCCACAGGCAGTGGAAAATATTGATGAGTTACGCAATGCCTCACAAGGAAAGGAGATTAGTTATATTTTCGCGTATAATAAGCAACGGTCTTGGTTGGAAAAGATAGTCGATAGAATCAAGGGAAGGTCTCCCGCAGAAATAAGACGAGGGGAGATGTGCTGGTTGGCCTCCGATCCAGGAATAGAGTTGTCTCCGGTTGTATCCAAGGGAAGATATACTATTTACCATGTGAACATAATTGGAGAATAAATAGATCGGGATTTTTTAGAGGACAGTGAAGGATACGAAAGAAAAGATATTTATTACCGGCGTCGGGGGCATGATCGGTTCCCATTTGTTGGATGCGCTTCTCTTGGATGGGAATTACAACGTCGTCGGCTTGGATAATTTCAGTTTTGGAAAGGCCGAGAATATTGCGTCGCATTGGAATGACGAAAACTTTAGTCTTATTGAAGGCGATATTTTAGATGCGTCTTTGGTACGGAAGGCGGCTGAGGGAGCGGATATAGTAATTCACTTGGCCGCAGTGAAGAAAATCGCCGAAGCGGATTCGCGGCTGCCGACATTATTGGTAAATACCAAAGGAACGGAAAATATTCTGGAAGCAGCCCGAGATACCGGAGCCAAGGTTATCTTGGCCTCGACCTCGGACGTTTATGGGATGTCGCCGGATCTGCCATTTCGGGAGGATGGAGATCTTCTGCTCGGACCCAGTATGATCAAGCGCTGGAGCTACGCGGTTTCCAAGCTTTATGACGAACAGTTGGCCTTTGGATATCATAAGCAATACGGTCTTCCGATCGTGGTTCTCAGATACTTCGGCGGTTTCAGTCCTCGTTCCAGTTTCAAGTGGAGCGGCGGCCACATCCCGATCTTCGTTAATGCCATCCTCAACGACGAGGAGGTTTTAATACACGGTGACGGTTCCCAGACTCGGTCTATGGCTTATGTCACCGATCTGGTTCGAGGCACCGTTCAGGCGATGGAGTGCGATAAAGCGGTGGGATGCATCATCAATCTGGGGAACGACGAGGAAGTGAGCGTCATTGAAGCCGCTAGAATGATTCATCGAATTGCCGGTACGGGGAAAGAACTTAAAATCCGCTATGTTCCTTTCGATGAAGTTTTCGGAAAGTATCGGGATATCATGCGCCGAATACCGGATTTGACTCGCGCCCGGGAAATTCTGGGTTATCGCCCGGAGATTCCCTTCGAACAGGCGTTGCGCTTGATGGTCGAGGCGGTTCGGAGCGGCAAAGATGCCTGAAGAACCCGTTGTCCTCTACCTGGTTTTTCCCTTTCTGAACGAAGCCGACAATCTTCCTTCTCTTTTACATGGGATCGAAATGTTCAGCGATAATCATCCCGAATATTCAGTCAAAGTTCTGGCGATCGACGACGGCAGCACCGACGGGGGGGCGAGCATTTTGAACGATCATCGAGGGCAGTGCGAGATTGAAGTCGTCGTCAATGAAGCCAATCTGGGTCCGGGCCGTTCTTTTGCCCGGGCTTTCTCCAAGCTGAAACCACGGTTGCGAAGCGAAGATTTAGTAGTGACCATGGAAGCCGACAACACCTCCGGCTTGGGGATGGTTTCCCGGATGCTGGTCAGAGAGAGGGAAGGGTATGATGTGATTCTAGCCAGCCCCTATGCCTACGGCGGCGGGTTCGAGCAGGTATCTTTTTTTCGGGTGCTGGTCAGCCACGTCGCCAACGCCCTGGTTAAGGTCGTGCTCAATATCCACGGGTTGACGGTGTTCAGCAGTTTTTTTCGGCTTTATCGCGGTGGAATTATCAGGCGACTCCAGATGATCTACGGCCCGGAAATAATCGAGAGCCCCGGTTTCGAATGCATGGTGGAACTGCTCTATAAGCTGGCGCTCCTCCGAGCTCGAATCTCGGAGATCGAATACAGGGTGGATTGGGGAAAGCGCCGGGGAAAGAGCAAGATGAAGATTTTGCGCACGGTGAAGGGCTATTTCCGGGTCTTCGCTTCCTGCTCCCGCTGGCGCCTGGCCGCGGCAAAAGTTACCACAGAGGACACAGAGGGGAAACGAGGGGGATCTTAAATTCGGGGATACGTGAGCTTCGATAACCTGAAAGTAATGTTAGGTTTTTTCTTATCAGGCCGGGTTATTGACTAACAAAGGATGGAAAAAGATCTTCTAACGGAAAAAGTCATCGGTTGCGCCATAGAGGTGCACCGGACGCTGGGGCCCGGTCTTCTTGAATCTGCTTACCATCAATGTTTGGCTCATGAACTCGGTTCGCAGGAAATACCGTTCCAGATGGAGGTGCCGATTCCGGTAAAGTACAAGGGAATCAGATTGGATTGTGGGTACCGGATCGATCTACTCGTCGATAAATGCTTGATACTGGAATTGAAAGCCCGCGAAGAAGTTAAAAATATTCATAAAGCTCAGTTGCTGACGTATATGAAACTTGCCCGGATACCGACGGGTCTATTGATAAATTTCAACGTTCTCAAGCTTATAGACGGGGTTCAACGCTTTAAATTATGAACTCTGTGCCCTCTGTGTCCTCTGTGGTAAAAAACCCTGAACCGAAGTTGCATGAGCTCCGTTAGTGTGGTTATTCCGTGTCTGAACGACGCCGCCTATATCCGGGAGGCGCTCGACAGCGTTTTCGGGCAGACTCTGCCGCCCGAGGAGATCATCGTGGCCGACGGAGGCTCCACGGACGGAACGGCCGATATCCTGAATTCCTACCGGGGGAGATTGACTTGGTTTCGGCAGGAAGGGAAGGGGGTTTCGGCGGCGAAGAACCAGGCCGTCGCCCGCACCCGGGGCGAGTATATCGCGTTTCTCGATGCCGACGACCTCTGGTATCCGGAAAAACTGGAACGGCAGACGGCTTTGCTGGATCGCTGTCCGGAGTACGGGTTCTGTTCTTCCGACGTCGATTTCTTCGACGAGTCCGGGGTCTTTATCCACGGCGCCATCGGCACGGAAAAGCAACCCCGGTCGGGTTACGTTTTCGACGAGCTCTTCGTCAATAATTTCATCTCTTCGGCGACCATTATGCTCCGCCGGTTTTGTTTCGACCGCGTCGGAGGATTCGACGAAAACATCCGCTTTGCGGAAGATACCGAGATGTGGCTGCGGGTGGCCAAGGAGTTCCGGCTTGGATATATTCCGGAGGTTCTGGCCGCGTACCGCGTCCGGCGCTCTTCGCGGTCCTTTCAATTCGCCGAGCATTATCGGTCTCTGGGCGGGACGTTCGACCGTTTCCTGGGGAAATACCCGGATTATTTCAAGGCCCGACCGGGGCTCATGAGAAACGCACGGTACAATCTCTATCGACGTTGGGGATACCGCCATTTCGAAGTCGGGGAATATCGCCGCGCCCGCGGGCTGTTCTTGCGTGCCCTCCGCCGCCGCCCCTCTGCCGGGATGATATGGAAATATCTGGCGGCGAGCCTGTTGCCGCCGTCGGTTCTCCGAAAGCTCCGAAAACACCGCGGCGATTGACGCCCCGATCATTCCCGGACGTACGGAATCAGTTTTTGGAAAGAGTCCCCGGTTTGATTTCAATCCCGGCGTTCTGGGCGTACTCACGGATGGCCCGGTGCTTTTTCCGGACGAAGTAATCCCAGGCCCCCAGCAGCATCCCCGCCAGTTTGACGAAGTTGTCGAGTTGGAGAACGGCGTAGATGCCGGGAAGCCTGGACCACCCCGACCGGGTGCGGATGACCGTCAGGAAACGCCGGTTGATGAAAAGTTGATACAGGAACAGGCCGGCTAGAAGAGCGGCGGGCAGCAAGGGCGGTAGAACCGCAAACAGAGGCACTATCGCCACCGCCACACCGGAAATCAGAATATTGAGGATGGGTACCCGATATTCCGGGTTGGAGTCGGTAATGTCCGCCATGCCGTAGGTAAGGCGCACCAGCATGAAATTATGGACGAAAAAATTTCGTCGGATAAAGGTTCGAAGACTGTGTTCGCTGTCATGAAGCACTTCGATATCGGTGCAGATGAGGATTTTGGCTCCCAGGCAGGCAAGGCGATAGCCCAACTCGGTGTCTTCATTGGAGCGTAGACCGGGGTTAAATTTCCCGGCCCTGAAAAAGATTTCTCGGGGCATGGCCACGCACCCGCTGCTCATGGTCATGGTTCGATAGTTGGAACGCAGCCGGTAAAAATAATAAAACCAGCTGTGCAGGTATCGGGAGAACAGCCCCCCGTATTCGCCTTCGGAGAGGATGGCTTGAATAACCGTGAAATCATGAAACCGGGCGATAGCCGCATTGAATTTCCAGATGGTATCGGGGGGAGCGACAATATCGCTGTCGACGAACAGGAGGTAGTCCATTGCCGCGGCTTGGGCGCCCAGGTTTCTTGCCGCCGCCGGACCCCGGCGCCCCTTCGTCCTGACGACTTTAGCTCCCAGTTCGGAGGCGATCGAGAAAGAAAGATCGGAAGATCCGTCATCGGCTACGATCAGTTCCAGCTTGTCACCGGGGTATCCCGAGTCCAGGAACGATTTCAGGCACGCCGCCAACGTTTTCTCGGCGTTGTAACAGGGAACGACGATCGAGAATGAGCGTCGTTCGGCTGTTTGTCCATCGTTCATTCGGGTCGAGTCCATATCGTTCACTTGATTAATCATATCCGGATTTGCCGTTTCCACAATTAAAAGCGCCCGCTCCCCGTCGTCGTCGATTTCCGAGTGGGTTCTCCCCGATGAAATACAGTAAAATGAAACCTTCGGACGAGAACGGACGATGCCTGAAAAACCCGAAATCAGTGTGGTGATCGCAGTCAAGGATTGCGCTTCTTACATAGATGAATGCCTGGAAAGCGCCCTATCCCAGGGAGACAACCGAACGGAAGTGCTGGTGGTCGATGGCGGATCGACCGACGGGACTTGGGAAAAAGTACGGAGATACGGAGATCGGATCCGTGGCTTTCAGGACCCCGCCCGGGGAGTTGCTGCTGCCCGTAACCTGGGTGTGGCCCATGCCGGCGCTCCTTACCTGGCGTTTTTGGACGGTGACGACTATTGGCTTCCGGGAAAACTTGCCCGGCAGACGGCCTGGATGAGAGCGAACCCCCGTTTCCGCATGACTTTTACCGACACCTTCGATCTTTTGCCGTCCGGAGAACGTATAGGTCCATGCCTTAAAACGCGTTATAGCCAAGTCCCCAGCGGACATATTTTCGAGAGTCTTTTGGAAGGGAACTTCATTCCGTCGATCACGGTAATGCTGGAAACCGCTCTTTTCCGTGCCGTGGGCGGGTTCGACGAGAATCTGCACTTCGCGGAAGATACCGAGATGTGGCTTCGGCTTTCCCGGCTGACGGAAATCGGTTTTCTTTCCGAGCCTCTGGCGGTTTATCGGGTGCGTCCGGACTCCCGGGTCAACCGGTTTCACGAACACTACCGGGCCCGGTTGAAAATCATCGCCGCCTACCTGGGGCGGACCGAGGCGCTCCCCGGTTGGAACCCTTCCCGCCGCCGGCGCGTTATGGCGAGGCATGTGAGGAGATATGCCGATCGCCTTTTTCAGGCCGGGGAATACCCGGCCGCGCGCCGAGAATATTGGAAATGTTGGCGGGAAGAGCCGTTGAAGCTGCACGTCTTGTTACGCGGTCTTCTGACATGGTTTCCCCCGGCACTTGTCGAAGGGTTCAAGGGCCTGAAGAAACGGCGATGAAAATACTTGTTTTAGATGCGCACTCCCCCGTCGGCCTGGCCGTAGCCAGGTCTCTGGCCCGTGCCGGACACCTGGTCGATGTCGGCGGGGAAGAGAGTTTCTTCAATATAGCTTTCTATTCCAGATACCCCCGGGCGAAAATCGTCTATCCTCGCATTGCCGGCGATACCAGGGACTTTCTGCGGTTTTTCCGCGAACTTCTGGCCGAGTCGGATTATGACTTTATTATCCCGGTAACCGACCGGACGATTATCCCGCTTCACCGGGAAGGCCGCCAACTCCCCGGCTTCGAGCGGGTCGCCCTTCCCGAAGACGATGCCCTGGAAACCACGCTGAACAAGGAAAGAACACTCGATATCGCCCGGGAACTCCGGGTGCCGATTCCGTGCACCTGGGTTTGCGGAGACGATATGCGCGGGAGCGGGGGAGGGGAGGTCTATCCGCTGGTGGTCAAAGCCAGATATTCGAAGTATCTGAAGGACGGCGTTCTCATCTCGGACCCCGGCCCGGTTTTCGTCACCGGGCCGGCCGAACTTCTGGCGAGTTGCCGCGCGAAATCCCTTTTAATCCCCCGGCCCCTGGTCCAGGAGATGATCGCCGGAGATGGGTACGGTTATTTCGTTCTGGCTCGGCGGGGGGAGCCGCTGCTTACGTTCGCCCACCGCCGGCTTCGGGAAGAAAATCCCCTGGGAGCCCGCAGCAGTTACTGCCGGGGCATCGAGCCTGCGCCGGAGATGGAAGATTCGGCCCTGAAACTCATCCGCCGCTTGAAATGGAACGGGGTGGCCATGGTCGAGTTCAAGCGGGAAAGATCGACCGGTCGGTTCGTCCTCATGGAGATCAATGGCCGGTTTTGGGGGTCCCTTCCCCTGGCTATCGCTTCGGGTGCGGATTTCCCGGTCGCCTATCTGGATTTGCTCGCCGGACGGGCAATACCGCCGTCGACCGTGGTCTACGGCCGAAAAGCCCGGTTCCTCTACGCCGAGGTCCAACATCTGGTCTCGGTTATGCATGGGCCTCCCCCGGCTTGGAAAGGCGCGTATCCCACGCGGGGTCGAACGCTCTGGTCGTTTCTGAGTTCGTTTTTTCTCCCCGGAATTTCGTATTTCAATCTGACGCGGGACGACCCCTGGCCCGGGCTTATGGAGAACTCGCGTTATCTTCTTAATATTCTCCCCCACCGTTTGGCGGCCAGGAGAAAAGCATGAAGGTTTCGGGGTTTTTCCATATCCACTCGCGGTGGTCGTGCGATTCCGAGATGTCTCTGGAAGAGATCCGGGAAACCGCTTTATCCGCCGGCGCCGGGTTTGCCGTTTTGGCGGAACATGACCAGGGGCTGGATTGGGAGAGGGTGGGGGAGTATCGTTCCGAAGCCGAGCGCTTATCGGATCGAGAGTTTATGTTCATTGCCGGGATCGAATATGATTTCGACGGTTCGCACCTTGTTCTGGCGGGAGCCCCGGGCTACCGCCGATGGAACGGGATCGAAGAATTTTTGACCGGGGCCGCGGAAGGAGGCGGGATAACGGTTTGGGCTCATCCGCGCCCCGATCAATTGGTGGCCCTCAGGGCTTATGCCGGGCGGCTCCATGGGATGGAAGTTTGGTCCGCCCGGTACGGTTGCCCCCACCTTCCTAGCCCGGCTTTGGCCGCGGTTCTGGCCGGTCTGCGGCGGGGCAATCCCGGATTCTGGGCGTTCGCGGGACAGGACGCTCACCGTCCCGAACAGATCAGGACGCTTTTCCTTGACGTCGAGGTCGACGCCCCGGCCCCCGGCCTGGTGGTTGAAGCGCTGAGGAAAGGCCGGTTCTGCGCCCGGAAGGGAAGGGTGGAGATGACCAGCCGGGGAACGGTGACCGGAATCTGGTCTCCCGTCCGGTCGGCCGCGTATGCCGCGTACCGCCTCCTCGATCGCCTGAACCCTTGATCTCACATGTAGGGGAGAGGGTTAGCCACAAAAGGCACAAGAGGGCACAGAGAGTTTTTTGGGGGAGGAAGGCGTATTTAAGATTTCATAGGGGGGACAATGGAAGCAATCTCCATCTGTACAATCCGTGGATCTTTCCTTAATCCGTGAAATCTGTGGACTGTTCCAGAGGCCGGGGCGGAGGGCTACTGAATACTGTATTCTGAATTCTTCCCTAATCAGAGTAATCAGGTGCGATAAGGGTTCAGGGTTCAGGAGGAAAGCATAGAGCATAGGGCATGGCGTGCCCCTCGA